>JAZGEV010000088.1:0-10947 GCA_036478895.1 Flavobacteriaceae bacterium
AATATGGATTCCTGCTTTCGCAGGAATGACATTAAAAATTAAAAGTATGAGTTTACTCTAACCTGATTATTAAAGGCTTGACATTGTTCTTTTTTTTATTTACATTTGCTAAATAGCTCAAAACATCTAAATTTATTGAGTTATTTTATCTGATACAAACCAAAGTTAACCATAAATGACTAAGAAGAAACCTTTTCAAGAAATACAAGGAATATTATCCCTAGGTTATTTATTTATAATATTAATGGGCATTTTTAATGAAACGCTCTATTATAGATAAATTGGAATTGATATTTTAGACTACTCAACCATATTGGATGTTTTAATAAGCCCAATCTCAAAATTAACATCAAGTACAATGGGCTTAGTGTTTATCATTATATTATTTATTATAATTTTTATAATTCCAAATTTCTTATTTAGAAAAAAAGATAAAAAATGGTTTAAAAAATCGTTTAAGCTTGAAGCGAATTTGACAGATGTAGAATTGAAAAGTACTTTGTTAAAATCAGCTATTTTTATGGCTTCACTAGCATTAATTGGTTTTTTTATTGGAACTGGTCTTGGTGGCGGTTATAAAATAAATAAAAAACTTAAGTCAAATGAAATTGAATATAATGACCGCATAAGTTTTATAAATGGAGACGTTTTTAATGTTGAAGTATTAGGAAAAAATAGTACTTATATTTTTTATTTAACAAAAGAGAACAAGATTGTTAAGGTAACACCAATTAATGGAATAGTTAAACACATAGAAGAAGTAAAATAAAACATTGTCTTACACAATAAAGTCGAAACTATAATTTCTTAAAACAAAAGAAAGAAACAAAATTTATTGAAATTAAACCGTAACAACACGTACATCATCATCAATATAAACCAGTAATTTGGCGCTTATTGTATAACCCATTTTACTTAAAAAACGAGCATATTTATTTAACTGCGTATGGTGTTTTTTATCTGGATTACCTGTTTTATAATCAATTATAGTAACATTATTATCTTCAAAAACCAATCTATCAGGAATTATAATATTTTTTTTAGTCCCAATGATGTCACCCTTTTTATCGATGATTTCTGAAACTTCATCGGTTAAAATTTCACGTTCGTTTTCAATAGTGACCGTAGTAGAAAAATAATGTTTTAGCTTGGCATGCAACACAACCTTATTAATAATTTGTGAAATTTTATCTTTATCCTCCAAAGTGATTAAGCCATTATTAATTGATGATTCTATTGTTCTATTTACATCTTTTGGCGTTATAATATTCGCTAATATTGTGTGTAATAAATTACCATAAAGTCTTGCTTCTTCAATGGCATCTTCTGTTGTATTATTAACTACAATGTCAATGGAATCCTGCCAATGTGTACTTATAAAATGAGATTGTGTTAAAGATACCAAATCATCCTTTGTATCTTCTCTCTTTATAATACGTTTGTTGTCTCCAAAAGAATAGATCGATTGATTAACATCAAAATGCCCCGTTTCTTCCAAATAATTTTTGAAGAAATGTGCATAAAACCTTGGCTCTTTTGCTTGTTTTTTATGCTCTGTTAAAACATATAACTGCTCTACAGCTCTAGTTAAAGCAACATATAACAAATTAAAATTATCTAATTCCAATTCTTCTTGGCGTTGATTGTAAAGAGTTTCACCTGTTGTGCCAATTTCTTTTAAAGATGCGCTATAAGTAACTAAGGTCGTATCAAAATCATTAAATTTAGTAGCATCTAATGAATTGTACCAAACTGTGGGGTTTTGCTGTTTATAGATATCCAAATCAAATGGATAAATAACTACTGGAAACTCCAAACCTTTAGATTTATGAATGGTCATAATACGTACAGCATCAATGCCATCTGGAACAGTTATGCTCAATTTCTCTTTTTTCTCTTCCCAATAATTTAAAAAAGAATCGATGCCTTCAGATTTTTTATATGAAAAATCTAATATCACATCCAAGAAGAATTGAGTATAAGCACAAGATGTTGTGGTTAATTGAAATGATCGTATTATATATTCAATACTGTCATATAGAGATAAACTTTCAAACTCTAGCGTTTTAAAATTGATATTTAATTTTTCTAAAGCGCTGAAAAACGCACTATTATCTAAAAACACATAAGCTTTTAAAAATTCATGTATTTCCACATTTACACTTAATTTTTGATGTAAATAATGCAACAATTCCAACTTACTTTCTTCGTCTTTTGGTTGTTGTATGACATTCAACACATTAATAATGCATTGTACTTTTGGCGAGTTTTGCAACAATAAAGTTTCCGAACTAATAATAGAAATGCCTTGTTCGGTTAAAAAATTAGCCATTGCAATGCCATGTTTTTTAGTACGTGCTAAAATACAAATCTCATTTTTCTTAAAATCTCCTTCAATATTCTGAATGATTTCTAGAGCTTTTTTTGGATAAATTAACTCTTTTTCTTCTGCATTAAAACCGTCTTCTATAAAAGAAATTTGTACAAAACCGCCTTTTCTGTCATTAGGTAATTGTCTGTTTCCAATGTCATATAATTCGCGATAAGCCTCCTTTTTTAAATGCTTAGATAAAAACTGAAAAAAAGAATTATTAAAATCGATAATTTCGGAATAACTCCTAAAATTTGTATCCAATTGTTTTACGTCTTTCTCTACCAAAAACGGACTCTTTTCATGCGCATCCGATAAGCCAATAAATTGCTCTGCCTTGCCGCCTCGCCAACGATATATAGCTTGTTTGGCATCTCCAACCAACATTAAACTACCTTTGTCACCTTTTGTATTCTCGCTCTCCAACACATTGGCAATTAAAGGCAGTAAGTTCTCCCATTGCATTATGGAAGTGTCCTGCATTTCATCAATAAAATAATGGCGGAATTTTTCACCAATTTTTTCATAAATAAACGCAACGGGTTGCTCTTTTAAATGATCGCTTATCATTTTATTAAACTCAGCGTTTAAACGAATATTATTGTCCTCTTTAATCTCTTCCAAAACCTCACTTATAGATCTTAAAACTGCTAAAGGAATAAGGCTTTTTAAGACTAATTTGTTTAATAAATAGTCTTTATAATGCGTAATATAATATTGTTTTGAGTTGTAATATAATTCAACCAATTTGGGTTTTATAGTTGCTATGTCATTTTTGGCTGAAGCCGATGCTTTTCCTGCACAAAAATGATGATCTGCTTCTATATTGGTATTCAATCTGCTTTCAAAAAGCAAGCCTTTTAGGTTTTTACTTTTAAGTTTTATAAAGTGATTGTACAACTCGCCACTGTGCGAAAAATCCTTTTTCTCTAAGGACGTTACATTTATAATATCAAGCCCTTTTTCACCCATTAACACAAAGTCCTTTTCAATGACTGTTTGTTGTTTATATAGCTTAGTTTTTAAAGCCACAAAATCTTCTAATGATTTATGACTTATTTTACTTACTTGTTGCACATCGTCTTCATTTAAAAGTAGTTTTGCTATACTTTTTAAATCCAAAGCAATGTCCCAACTGGTATCTTCATTGGCTTTTTGTAATGAAAATTCGACCAGTACTTTGGTTAGTTTCTCATCGGTTCCAATACGAGAAATTAAAACATCAACGGCTTCATTAACTAAGGATTGCGCATCCATTTCAACCTCAAAATTTAAAGACAAACCTAAGTCAAATGCAAAACTCCGTACGAGTTTATAGGTAAAACTATCAATAGTTGTAATGTTAAAAGACGCGTAATTATTTAAAATGTGCTTTAAAATCATTATTGACTTTTGATGAACATCTTGTGGCTGAACCGTTAATTCCTTACAAATGTCTTGAAACAAATGTGTTGGTTGTTTTAAAATAGTTGTGTTTGAAAATTCACGTAAATTATTAATAATACGCTCTTTCATTTCGGAAGCTGCCTTATTAGTAAATGTAATGGCTAAAATTTGTTGGTATTTAAATGTATTGTTGGATTGCAACACTATTTTTAAATACTCCTTAACAAGCGTATATGTTTTTCCGCTACCTGCTGAGGCATTGTAGACCTTAAAATTAGTTGTTTTTATCAGTTCTTCCATGATATACCAAAAATACAAAAACCCAAACGAATTAACGTTTGAGTTTCTTTAATTTATTAAAAAGTGAAAATTTCTTAAATACTATTCACCATTTTAATAGCTTTTGTAAAATCTTCTAAATCATTATCATTCATTATTAAATGAACTGCTTCGCTACACACTTTATCAATATTATCTAATGGGAACGTTAAACCAACAGCCACTTTTTTTAATAGATTTACTTCTTCCATTGTTGGTGCATCATCTGCATAAATCATTTTAGTTAAACGATACAATCTTTCTATTGATGCATCGTAACCAATTGGTGGATTCATTGGAAAATCATTTGGATTTTTTATAACTTTTCCAAATTCTTCTGCCGTAACATTTAAACGTCTAGCAGCACGCTCTAATAATTTTTGTTCGCCTTCGGTAATTACGTCATCTATTTGAGCCATTTTAACAACACTTGCAAAGTGTCCTAAATTTCTTTTGTGTTCTCCACTTGAATATAAATCTGATATTGACATTGTATTTTATTTTTCATCAAAATTAATGATGGTTATTTTTGTTTTGCAAATATAATTATTTTCAATTATAATTAATATAAATGAGGTTAAAATCTATAAGGCAAACTCGCACTTAAATAAAAAGGAACTGTTTTTTAAAGGAAATCATATTATTTGTAGAAACAATATTTAAAATCAAATGTCATTCCTGCGAAAGCAGGAATCTAATAGAATTATAATATGGATTCCTGCTTTCGCAGGAATGACAGTAAAAATTAAAAGTATGAGTTTGCCCTATTAAAATCTATGGCTCGTTTATCAACTTAATATTTAATTATTTTTCGATAAAATGTAGTTCCATTTTTATCCGTTATCGAAATTAAATATAAACCATTTGTGTTTTCTGATAAATTAATTTCAACCTCATTAGAAGCATTGAATTGTTTTATAATCTTACCATAAACATTCAGAATTATTATTTTATAGTTATTTGAATCATTAAATTTCAACACCGTTTTATTGGATGTTGGATTTGGAAATAATTTTATACTTAATTCTAAACTCGCCTCATTTAATGAAGCCGTTTGGCTAATTTGAAAATCAGTTACAATAGGAAAATGATCACTCGCCATACTTGTATCTAAAGCGTCCAATCCATAGAGTTGCAACCTTGATGTTGGCATAATTTCGGTTTGTAAAACAAATGATTTTTGGGCACTCATTACAGCATCCGAAAAAATAGTAAAATCTAATTTTCCTGGCGGATATTGTGTGTTATCTTTTCGCCATGTGTAAGCCATTCTGTTGTCGGTTTGTATGGCGTTTTCATCAGTAAGGTTAGAATTATCCCAGTCCAAACCTGTAACTAAAGTGGTTAACGGGCTAGAACTGCCAACAAGATTCAAATCTCCAGTATAGACAAATGGCGTGTTTTGAGGCAAATCTATTTGACTTCCAGGTGTTTTTGCATCCACTATAAAATTAGCGTATTCATCTGCTTGACTTTGGCGTAAAGCATCACCATTACTACAACACTTTAAATGAGCGGCTGTCAATAATAAATTAGTTGAGTACGTGTTTGGCAAATCAATTAATACCGGAAATTGGCGATCCAAATAATCCCATTGATCTAAATAAGCCCATTTAGAAACGATGATAGCACTACTGTTTTTCACAACATACCAACCATCTTGGGTTCCCAATGGTAACCAGGCATCAAACAATAGTTTAATGTCATTTGGATTGGTGTTCCAACTTTCTAATAAACTAATAATATCTGGATTCAACACCGTGATTATATTTTGAAAACGTGCAACTCTATTGGGGTCTATTAAACCATCAAATAATGTATTATAAGAGACAATTCGTATTAAATTTGCATTGTCTTTATTGATTTCTATGGGCACTAATGGCGCAACTGGTGTATTATCAAAAGTATAACTAAACACTGTTCCATTATTGGGTAAGTTATCTGAATTTTCTAAATTTTTCAAAACAATTTTAATGGTATTTGAGCTAAATAACGGATTGCTACCATCGGGAATAGCGTCTCGTTTAATGGCAATTTCAAATTCGTTTGAGCTTACTGTTGGTGCCACTCGTAAACTAAAATCCGAAAAGGAAATTTGAGAATATGGCGTTACATTATAATGTGCTAAATACTGATTAAAAATTACACCTATTTCCGATCCATAACCCGTTTGTATGTTATATCCTGTAGATGAATTATTATCGGTATCAATATACAAGCCTATGTTTTGAGTCAAAGTATCATCGGTCAATTCAAACTCGGTATTTGTTTTTATTTTTAGGAATAAAAAATTGGCATCGTTTGTAACCTGAACCTCCAATAAATCAACACCATTTATAGTTTCAGACGGATCCGTAAAAGTTGTTAAAGTAGTAGTCCAATCATCAAAAACACCATCAATTGTAATGGCTGATGATTGTGATAAACTAGCAAAAAAAGTACTAGAAAAAAGAACTGACAGAAAAAATTTACGCAATGACATCATGAATTGTAATTAAAAGCTACAAAATTAAGCAATTTATTCTGTTTTATTCAAACTGTGACTCAAAATCGAATGAATACGCAATCGTTAAAACCCAATCTCAACATTCAATTTATCAGCAATAAATTTGGTAATTCTAGTTTTAAGTTCTGGTATTTTAATTTTTTCAATCACATCATTTCCAAAAGCATAAAGCAATAAACCTTGTGCTTCCTTTTTAGAAATGCCACGTTGTTGCATATAAAATAAAGCATCTTCATCTAATTGACCAATAGTACAACCGTGAGAACATTTTACATCATCGGCAAAAATTTCCAATTGCGGCTTGCTATTTACAGTTGCTTTATCGCCTAATAATATGTTATTATTCTGCTGAAAAGCATTTGTTTTTTGTGCTATTTTATCTACAATAACTTTGCCGTTAAAAACACCCGTTGCACTATCTGCATAGATGCCTTTATACAATTCATTGCTTTCGCAATTTGGTTTGTTATGATTTACAATGGTATAATTATCAACCTGTTGTTTCTTGTCAATAACAGTAATTCCGTTAAGGTTCGATTCAATTCTTTCGCCAATTTGATGAAATTCTAATTGATTCCGAATTAATTTTCCGCCAAAGGAAAAAGTATTCATATTAACAATACTATTGTCTTTTTGTTGAATATACGTTTGATCTATTAAAGACGCATTTTCTGTATCGTTTTGTACTTTATAATAATCAATAATTGCTCGTTTATTGGCAAATATTTCGGTAACCGCATTGGTCAATATAGGCTGATGAGACAAGCTTTGATGACGTTCTATAATTTGTACGTGAGAATTCTCATCTACAACCACTAAATTTCGAGGTTGCAATAATAATTCATCTTCGTTTTTAGTAGAAAAATAAAGCAACTGAATTGGTTTTGATGCAATGGTATTCTTAGGAATGTGAATAAAAGCACCTTGTTTAGAAAACGCCGTATTTAAAGCGGTGAAATTTCCTTTTTTATTGGTAATCGTGTTGAAATAATGATCAATAAGTATTTTGTATTTTGGTTTATTTAATGCAGATGACATCAAACAAACATCCATTCCATCATGTGTTGTGTCCGATAAAAACGAACTAAAAACACCATCAATGAATACAATTTTAAATGAATCAATTTCGTGAATGAAGTATTTTTTTACGTCTTTTAGTTCTACCGTATTCTCTGATGTTGGAAAAACAGTAAAATCGTGATTTAAAACTGATTTTAAGGACGTGTATTTCCAATTTTCTTCTTTTTTTGAAGGAAAACCTTGTGTTTCAAAATCGGCAAATGCTTGACTCCTAATTTGATGTACATTAGATTCTAAATCAAGGGTTGCTTTGTTTTCAAATTCAAAAAAGGATGTAATTAATTTCTCTTTTAGTTTCATAGTCTAGTGTCTTGTATCTATCAGTCTAAAGTCTTATTTCAACCAGTCGTATCCTTTTTCTTCTAATTCAAGTGCCAATTCTTTACCACCAGATTTTATTATTTTACCATCATTAAGTACGTGTACAAAATCGGGCACAATATAATCGAGTAATCGTTGGTAGTGAGTAATTACTAAAACAGCATTGTCTTTAGTTTTTAATTTATTTACGCCATTTGCAACTATTTTAAGTGCATCTATATCTAACCCAGAATCGGTTTCATCCAAAATAGCTAATTTAGGTTCCAACATAGCCATTTGGAAAATTTCATTACGCTTTTTTTCACCACCCGAAAATCCTTGATTTAAAGATCGTGATAAAAATTTACGGTCCATTTCCAACAAAGCTGATTTCTCACGAATCATTTTCAACATATCTTTAGCTGGCAAATCATCATTGCCTTCATATTTACGTTTTGCGTTGATGGCCGTTTTGATAAAATTGGTTGTTGTTACACCAGGAATTTCAATAGGATATTGAAATGACAAAAAGATGCCTTTATGTGCTCTCACATCTGGAGACAGCTCTAAAAGACTTTCGCCATTTAAAAGTATATCGCCATTGGTGACTTCATAAGTTTCGTTACCCGAAATAACAGAAGCTAGTGTACTTTTACCAGAACCATTTGGTCCCATTATAGCATGTACTTCACCTGCTTTTATGTCTAAGTTTATGCCTTTAAGAATCGTATTGTTCTCTATTTTGGCATGTAAATTTGTTATTTTTAACATTACAATATTTAAAATTTAGTCTTGAAGTCTGAAAGTCTACAAGTCTATTAGTCTATTTTTTTATCCAACACTTCCTTCTAAAGAAATCTCTAATAATTTTTGTGCTTCTACTGCAAATTCCATTGGTAATTTATTCAAAACTTCTTTACTAAAACCATTCACAATTAATGCGATGGCTTTCTCTGTATCGATACCACGTTGGTTGCAATAAAACAATTGATCTTCACCTATTTTACTTGTTGTTGCCTCGTGCTCTAGTTGAGCAGAATTATTTTTACATTCTATATAAGGAAACGTATGTGCACCACATTCATTTCCCATTAAAAGCGAATCACATTGGGTAAAGTTACGAGCATTATCGGCTCTTGAGCCAATTTGCACTAATCCACGATACGAATTTTGAGATTTTCCTGCAGATACACCTTTAGAAATAATAGTGCTTTTGGTATTTTTTCCTAGATGAATCATCTTAGTACCAGTATCGGCTTGTTGGTAATTATTTGTAACAGCAATTGAGAAAAACTCACCTACCGAATTGTCTCCTTTTAAAATACAGCTTGGGTATTTCCAAGTTACTGCACTACCAGTTTCTACTTGAGTCCAAGATACTTTGGCATTTTTTTCACACAAGGCACGTTTGGTTACAAAATTAAATACGCCTCCTTTTCCTTCTGCATTTCCTGGATACCAATTTTGTACGGTAGAATATTTAATTTCTGCATCGTCCAATGCAATTAATTCAACCACAGCCGCGTGCAATTGATTTTCATCTCTACTTGGTGCAGTACAGCCTTCTAAATAACTCACATAACTGCCTTTATCTGCAATTAAAAGTGTGCGTTCAAATTGACCTGTTCCACCTTCGTTTATTCTAAAATAAGTCGATAATTCCATTGGGCAATGAACGCCTTTTGGAATGTAACAAAAAGAACCATCTGTAAATACAGCCGAATTTAAAGCGGCATAAAAATTATCTGTTGTAGGAACTATGGTGCCTAAGTATTTTTTTACTAATTCAGGATGCTCTTTAATAGCTTCGGATATTGGCATAAATAAAATGCCTTTTTCACCCAAAGTCTTTTTAAAAGTTGTTGCAACCGAAACAGAATCTACCACAATATCCATGGCAACATTATTCATTCTTTTTTGTTCGTTTACCGAAATACCTAGTTTTTTATACATCGCAAGTAACTCAGCATCAACATCGTCCAAACTATCTAATTTTTCTTTCTTTTTTGGTGCAGAATAATAGGATATTGCTTGAAAATCTGGTTTTTCATAATTTACATTAGCCCAATCTGGTTCTTCCATAGTTTGCCAAATGCGAAATGCTTCCAAACGCCAATCGGTCATCCATTGCGGCTCTTCTTTTTTCTTAGAAATTGCACGTATTATATCTTCGTTTAATCCTTTAGGAAATGTTTCCGCATCCAAGTTAGAATAAAACCCATATTCATATTCTTGGGTTTCTAAGTCTTTTTTTAAATCGTCTTCGCTATATTTATTCATTGCAATTTATTATAATGAAAAACTTTCACCACAACCGCAAGTGCGTTGTGCATTAGGATTATTAAAAACAAATCCTTTACCATTTAAACCGCCAGAGTATTCTAAAACAGTCCCAGCTAAATATAAAAAACTCTTTTTTTCTACCACTATTTTTATATCATTATTCTCAAAAACTGTATCTGATTCTACTTTGTTTTCATCAAATTTCAATTCATAAGACAAGCCAGAACAACCGCCACTTTTTACACCAACACGAACAAAGTCTTTTGTGTAATCAAAACCATCGGCTTGCATCATCTCTTTTACTTTCTGTTTTGCTTGCTCACTAACTGTTATCATAATTAATATAGATTGATTCTAAATAAGTGCAAATATAGGGTAATTTGTTAAATAAAAACGTCTTTTAAAAATAGAAAAAATAGATTTAGTTTTGATTAATTGAATAATATGTTTAGATTTGCGTGTAGTATAAATAACTAAAGGAAGATTAACCATCTTTCAAACCAACCTTACAAAATGAAAAAAATTACTTCAATTTTAGTATTATTTTTAATATTAATAACTTCAACTAGTTTCGCACAACAAGACCCACAATACACGCATTACATGTACAATATGAATGTAGTGAATCCTGCTTATGCAGGATCAAGAGAAACCTTAAGCATTGGAGTTTTAGGAAGAACCCAATGGGTTGGTATAGATGGAG
>JAZGEV010000089.1:0-19315 GCA_036478895.1 Flavobacteriaceae bacterium
CACAAAAAACAACAATACTATGAAACAATTTACAACTACATTTTTAATAATAACAACTCTTTTATTTGGAGTTTTAGGGTTTGGGCAACAAATTATGATTAGCCAGTATATTGAAACGACTACTGGATCTATACCAAAAGGAATTGAGATTTATAATAATTCTGGAGAAGATATAGTTTTTTCGGCTGTTAATAATTTACAGGTTTATAAAGGTGCAAATGGAGCCGCTTGTGCTAATCTTCCAGGTGCTGAAACTACATCAGGCACTTTGTTAGCTGGAGAAGTTTGGGTTATTGGAACAAGTAATCTTACAACTTTTGCAACTACAAATGGAACAGATTTAAGTGGTACTACAGACCATAATTTTAGTTTTAACGGAGATGATGCATTACAAGTCTATTTAGGTAGTGTGTTACAAGACCAATTTGGTCAATGTGGTACTGATCCTGGTACACATTGGACTGGTAGTGGTGGTGGAAATGGTACTGTTTCTACAAAAAATAATAACATTAGCTTAAGAGATGATGTATGTAAAGGCTTTACAGCTAGTGGTGGTTGGGCTGACCCAAGTTTACGTTTTAATGATGGTCCTACAGGAACAGACATGACAGATTTTGGAACAGCGCCAAATAGAGCTACTTCAATTTATACAGCTGGTGCTTGGGATAACGGGCTACCAACTTCAGGCACACAACATGCAATAATTGATGATAACTATAATACGAGTGCTGGCGATATTAATGCTTGTGATTGTACTATTAATGCAACAAAAACATTAACTATTCCAGATGGGAAATACTTAAATGTAGTGAACAGTATATTTAATGATGGAACTGTAATAGTAGAACATCAAGGTTCAATAACCCAAGAAAATGACAAAGCAACCGTAACAGGAACCAACTTCCAAATCCAAAAAACAACCACACCATATAATATGTATGATTACACGTATTGGTCTTCTCCAATAGAAAATGCCGATATGAGTTTATTCCCAATGACAAGCTATAATTACTATTTTGATACCGCTGTTTTTGAAGATGTAAATGGTGGTGCATATCCACAATCAACTGCTGGTTCAGATACTTTTGATGATAATGGTGATGATTGGAAAACTGCTATTGGTCCAATGACCGTTGCAAAAGGTTATATTGCAATGGGTGCAGGTGCGGTTTTTCCATACCAAACACCAACAGCTTTACCTGCTCAAGATGTTACTTTTACAGGAAAAATTAATAATGGTGAGTATACCATTGATGTGTTTTCTGACCAAAATTTAAGTGATTCTTTTGAAAATCAAAATTTGATAGGAAATCCATATCCATCTGCTATTGACTTAAAAGCATTTTATAATGCTAATAAAACAACACTTGTTGGTGGAAATCCTATTCTTACTGGAACGTTTAACTTTTGGACTCACGGAACTCAAATTGGTTCGGGAGTAAATACAGGACCAGATGCTTATAATTTTACCAATGCAGATTATGCTATGGCAACTTATGATGGCACTACACTAAACTTGGTTGCTGGAGGAAACGCATTATCAGCACCAGAATTCATAACTTCTGGACAAGGCTTTTTTGTGGATGTAGAAGATGCAGGAACAGCTTCTGCTAATGTGGGAACACTAGTTTTTAATAATTCAATGCGTGTTACTGGTAATAATAATAATTTTCTAAGACCAACAACAACCACAACAAACACAGCAGATCGTGTTTGGCTTAATATGGTAACTGATAATAATACATTCCGTCAAATTTTAGTAGGATTTTTTGATAATGCAACTGACAATGTTGATAGAGGAATTGATGGTAAACGTATGTTCAATGGCGCAGATTATGATTTCTACTCTTTATTGAATAATGAAAGGTACGGTATTCAAGGTTTTCCATTATTAGGAAATGATAAAGTTGTTCCTTTAGGAATTACTGCTCCAAATACAGGAGATGTAACTTTAAGCATAGATCGTTTTGAAGGCGATTTAGCGAATGTTAATATATATATTAGAGATTTACAATTAAATACTTTAAACGATTTAAAAGTAAGTGATTACACTTTTAATATGGCTCAAACAGGTGTTTTAGACACACGTTTTGAATTGGTATTCTCAAGAAGTGCATTAAGCACCAATGATACCAAACTAGTTGATTCAAATGATTTAACTGTAAGCAACCAAAATGGAAACATTACATTTACAATGGGTAGTGGTAAAACAATTACAACTATAGATGGTTTTGATGTTTTAGGAAAATCAATCATACAAGAAACGGCTATTGCTTCTAGTAATTATACTTTAACGTCTAATATTGATAAAGGCACTATTGTAATCTTTAAAGTTACCTTAGAAAACGGACAAACGCTTACTAAGAAATTTTTGAAATTATAAAATCATAATATACTATTATTTAAGTTTGTAATTCTTTTAAATTAAGACTTCATATATAATGAAGCCTTAATTATTTCAACACATTCATAAATTTGAAATTATAATAATATAAAAAACTAACAACATAAAACAACATAATGAAAACCAAAAATCTATTACTACTTCTAATAATATTATTTAGCAGCAATTTATTTGCGCAAAACCATTTTACAAAAACAACTTTAAAGAATGCTGATAAAATTATTTTTGTAAAGACACATACACCAACAAATTTTTCTTTATATCAGCTAGCTATAAATAGCTTGAAATCTGATTTACATTATATTGAAAATCATAAAAACATAAATTTAAAAAATTCTGAAACCATAATAACGTTGCCAACTTTAAATGGAAAAACTCAACGTTTTAAGTTAATAGAAGACGCAATAATGTCAGACAAATTAGCAAAAAAATTCCCTATGATTAAAACCTATTTAGGGCAAGGAATTGATGATCCAACTGCAACCTTACGTATAAGTATTGGTACCGATGGTTTTCACGCTATGATTTTAGCAGCTGATAAAGCATCTGTTTTTATTGATCCATATACAAAAAACCGCAATGCATATATTTTATATTCATCTGCAGATCTACCGAAGTTAGAAGGAGAATTTAGTTGTGAATTCGAAAATGAAGAAGGATTATCTGTAAACTCAACTCCAATAACAACAAACAAAAATGCAACCGATGGTAAAAGACGTGAATATGATTTAGCCATTGCTTGTACTATTGAATATTCTGCATTTCATTTAACCAACCAAGGTGTTGCTGCAAGTGCTACAACAGCAGTAAAAAAAGCAGCGGTTTTATCTGCTATTGTAAATACAGTAAACAGAGTACAACAAATTTATGAAAAAGAAATAGCCGTGCGTTTTAATTTAATTGATAACAATGATGATATTATTTTTATTGATGCAGATAATTTTACAAACAGTTCTGGTGGAACATTAATTAACGAAAGCCAAACAGAAATAGATGCTGTTATTGGAAATGCGAATTACGACATTGGTCATACCTTTAGTACTGGCGGTGGCGGTTTAGCATCGCTTGGAGGTATTTGTACTACTGATCAAACTGCAATCTACGGAGTAAATGCAGTAAGTAGAAAAGCACGTGCCATAACAGGAAGTCCAAATCCAATTGGAGATTTTTACGATGTAGATTATGTAGCACACGAAATGGGACATCATTTTGGGGCAAACCATACATATAATGCAGATGGTTTTGGATCATGTACAACAAGAGTAGATGATAACAGTGCAGAACCAGGTGGAGGAACAACTATTATGGCTTATGCTGGTATTTGTCCAGGTGCAAATGTGCAACAAAATTCCGATGCCTATTTTCATATATTAAGTTTAACTGAAATTAACGATAGGTTACATAATTTAGGTGGTTTTACACATCCATATTATCAACAATGTGGTGTAGAAATAAATACGGGTAATAACGAACCAACTGTAGATACTGGTTTTTTATATACCATACCAAAAGGTACTGCCTTTGTTTTATATGGTGCAGGAACTGATCCAGATGGCGATGCAGTAACCTATAATTGGGAGCAAATGGATAACGAATTTGTTGCGCATCCTTTAGTTTCTACGCATACCGAAGGTCCAGCATACCGATCTTATCCTGCAACAGTTTCTCCTAACAGATACATGCCAAAATTCGAAACCGTTTTTGGTGGAAGTTTAGCAACCAGTTGGGAAGTTACACCAACCGTTGCCAGAACATTAACTTTTAATTTAACAACACGTGATAATAACCCAATTGGTGGTCAAACTAATTCTGAAGATACAGAAATTACTGTTTCTGGAGTTGGACCATTTGCAGTAACTTCACAAGCTACCGAAGAAATTTGGGCAACAGGAGAAACACAAACTATTAATTGGGACGTCGCTGGTACAGATGCTAATGATATCGATGTTGATGATGTAAAAATATGTTTGGTAGATGCTACAGGTACTGAATTAGCCGTTTTATTAGCAAGTACACCTAATAATGGAAGTGCAACTATTACAGTGCCTAATATTACCAATAGCAATGTAAAGGTTATGGTAAAAGCCATTGATAATATTTTTTATGCCTTAAATAGTGCTGTTATTGCTATAAATGATGTACCTGCATATTGCAATACACTATGTTCTTCAACAGGTAGTACTCAATTTCCAGATGGCACAACATTAGTACAATTTAATACCATAAACATTGCTTCAACAGGAGACGATGCTTATACAGATTTTACAGCGATTTCTACCGATGTAACCATTGGAGAAACTTATCCTTTAACTGTGCATGCCAATACAGACGGTGGATTTGTTGAAGCAACAAGAGTTTGGATAGATTGGAATAGAGATTGTGATTTTGATGATGCCAATGAACAATATGATTTAGGTTCTACTTTTAATTCACCCACAACTGGTGCTATAAGTAGTCTTTCACCTTTAGCCATTACAGTTCCTGCAAATGCAATTATAGGTGATACTAGAATGCGAGTTACCTCAAGCTATTCAGATACTAATAACCCATTAGAATATAAAGATGATTGTGATACTGGTTTTTTAGGCGAAGTAGAAGACTACACCATAAACATACTACCAGCAGCAAATTGTACTGGTGATGTTTGTAATTGGGATGGAAACGCTTGGACACCAAATGCTCCAACAATTAACGACACAGCTATAATTGATGGTGCATACAATTACGCAACCAACGGAGATATTGATAGTTGTGAATTAACCATAAATTCAGGTATTACCATAACTATTCCTGCAGGAAGTTACATGCTAGCAGAACACGACATCGTCAATAACGGAACAATCATAGTAGAACACGAAGGTTCAATTGTTCAAATTGATGATGATGCAACTGTAACAGGAAATGACTTCCAAATACAAAAAACAACTACGGAATATGTAGAATATGATTATACCTACTGGTCATCTCCAATAGAAAATGCCGATATTGCAACGGTTTTTGCTGCCAATACCGCTAGTAGAATATATGATTTTACAACAGCTAATTTCTTAGACACAACACCAGTAAATACTTATGATGATGATAACAACGATTGGAACATAGCAACAGGTACTATGACCAAAGGAAAAGGATATATTGTTATGGGTGAAGGCGCTGTCTTCCCGTTTCATCCATCAGGTTTTGCTCAAAATTTAGAACAAAATATTTCTTTTAACGGAAAAATTAATAATGGAGTTGTTACGTATCCTGTTACTTTAGATGGTGGATCCGATAATTTTGAAAATGAAAATTTAATAGGTAATCCATATCCATCAGCAATTGATGCAACCGCATTTTTAGCTGCAAATCCAAATTTAAATAACACAATTTGGTTATGGACACACGCAACAGCACTTTCCAATAATGGTAATGCAACTGCAAATGATGATGAAGCTTATAATTTTAGTAATTCAGATTATGCCACTTGGACAGTTGGTACTGGAGGAACGGCTGCAAACGGAAGTGCACTACCAACTGGTAAAATAGCCTCTGGTCAAGCATTTTTCGTGTCTTTAAAACAAGCATCTGGTAACGGCAATGTTAATTTTAACAATAGTATGCGGGTAAATACGGGTAATGATAATTTTTACAGACCAACATCAAATTCTGAACGTGTTTGGGTAAATATGACAGGAGATAAAGGTTTGTTTCGTCAAATATTAGTTGGATTTATTCCAGGAGCAACATCAAACATTGAAACTTTATATGATGGAAAACGAATGTTTATTGGTGATGATTTTAATTTTTATTCGGTAATTAATAACCAAAAATTTGCAGTTCAAGGATTAGCGCCTTTAAGTAGTACCAACATAACTGTTCCCTTGGGAATAACAGTGAAAGAAATAGGAGACTTAACAATAGCAATTGATCATTTTGATACTGGTTTGGACAATGTAAATATTTATTTAAAAGATAACCTATTAAATGTTTTATACGATTTAAAACTCAATGATTATATTTTTAATGCCAATCAACTTGGTGACAATAACACACGTTTTGAATTAATTTTTTCACGAAACACACTAAATACAACTAGTAGTGAATTGACTAGCCAAAGTAATTTAATAATTAACAATCAAGATAATAATATCCATTTAGAATTAACTACTGGTGAAAAAATAGCCCATGTTACAGCTTATGATATTTTAGGTAAAACGATCATTTCTTCTACCAAAAGTGATATTGAAAACCATATTGATAAAGGCACTATTTTAATCTTTAAAGTTACCTTAGAAAACGGACAAACACTTACTAAGAAATTTTTAAAATTATAACTATAGACGCAAAGACTATTAAACGATAGACTTATTAAAAAACCGATTGATTCAATTCAATCGGTTTTTTTATTAATGTTTAGTGTCAATCGAGTATTTTATTACACTCATTAAAAATTAAAGTCAAATGATTTTATTGAAAATTCCAAGTCTTCTATTTTCTTAAATAGGCAGTTTTAATCATCAAAATCTTTACGATTTTTTGCACGCCAATACACATACCAAGCAATTAAAGCAAAAGCAACAAATGGTAAGTAAGTACCTATTATTATGCCAATTTGATAGTTGCCATCGGGTGCGTTTTTTAATTTTTCAGTAACATTTACTTGTAAAAAAGGAAGTATAAAGTGCATCATTATTTTTTAAATTTTTGTAAGGCATTTTTTGTAAAATCAGACAAAACTAATGTGCCACTTATTTTGGCATTATCAATTAATAAAGTATCCCAATGTGAGGTGTTTTTCCAAAATGATGCTTTCATTGCTTCCAAAGCCATTGGATTATAATGGGCTAATTTTTTAGCTAAAATGAGTATAAATTCATCCATTGTTCTGGTATTGTCAAATACTTTTTGGTACAAGCCATGGTCTTTTGCCCAATAAGCAGTTTGCCAATTTTCTGCATCAATAGTTAAGGCACTAAAAGCAGCTAAACCAATTTTTCTTTCAACAGCAGGTGCAATAACAAACGGACCAATACCTATACTTAATTCCGATAATTTTATTGCCGCTTTATCACTAGCAAAAACATAATCACAAGCAGAAATTATACCAACGCCACCACCAACTGCTTTACCTTGTACACGACCAATAATGAGTTTTTTACACGTTCTCATTGCATTGATTAGATTCGCAAAACCAGAGAAAAATTTTGTGCCATCGTCTAAATTAGTAATAGCCATTAATTCGTCAAACGAAGCGCCTGCACAAAAAGCACGATCACCTTCGCTTTGTAAAATAATAACACGCGCTTCATCGTTTTCACTTAATCTATTGATATTCTCTACCAAACGATCCAATAAATCACTAGGAAACGAATTACTTGCCGGATGAGAAAATGTCACCGTTGCAATGTAATTTCTAATACTCGTTAGTATGTCTCCTTTAATCATTTTCTTTAGTATTAACTTCTAAAACTGCAGCATTTGCCGTAACATTTCTATCAATCTTACGCATTAAACCTTGTAAAACTTTACCAGGTCCAACTTCTGTAAATTCAGTTGCGCCGTCTTTAATCATTTCTTGTATGGTTTGCGTCCATTTTACAGGCGCTGTTAATTGAGCCACTAGATTTTTTTTAATAGCTTCAGCTGAGGTCAATGCTTTTGCAGGCACATTTTGATAAATAGGACAGGTTGGCTCATTAAATTCGGTACATTCAATAGCAGCAGCCAATTCTTCTCTTGCGGGTTCCATTAAAGGTGAATGAAAAGCGCCACCAACTGGTAAAACTAAGGCACGTCTTGCTCCTTTTTCGGTTGCAATTTCACAGGCTTTATTAATGGCATCAATATCTCCCGATATCACCAATTGTCCAGGGCAATTATAATTTGCAGCAACAACAACGCCATCAATGTTTTTACAAATATCTTCTACTACCTTATCTTCTAAACTTAAAATGGCTGCCATAGTAGATGGTTTTATTTCACAAGCTTTTTGCATGGCTAAAGCGCGTTGAGAAACTAATTTAAGACCGTCTTCAAAAGTTAAAACACCACAAGCTACCAATGCAGAAAATTCGCCTAAAGAATGACCAGCAACCATATCTGGTTTAAAATTGTCGCCCATCATTTTTGCTTTTATAACCGAATGTAAAAAAATAGCAGGTTGCGTTACCTTAGTTTCTTTTAATTGTTCAGCGGTTCCTTCAAACATAATATCGGTTATCGAAAACCCTAAAATAGTATTGGCTTGCTCAAAAAGTTTTTGTGCTAAAGGATAATTTTCATAAAGATCGAGTCCCATACCTGAAAATTGTGCGCCTTGACCTGGAAATATATATGCTTTCATATGTTTTGTTATCTGATAATTGATTTAAAGGACTAATATAATACATAATAGTCATTTTTCGCAAAGATACGGATTAGATTTTAAATTTAAAGAGAGATTAGAGAAGAGAGAATAGAAAAGAGAAAAGAGAGAATAGAAAAGAGAGAAGACATAAGATAAAGCTAAAAGAAAAAACCCCAATTAAAACCTTTGTGAACCTTTGAGTTCCTTTGTGCATCTTGTTAAATAACTAACGATGGACTAAAAACCAAAAACCATCAACTAAACCAATAACCAAGAAAAAAACTAAGCCGTCTTCCGTAAATACCAAATAAACGCAATAAGCGATAAAACACCCGAAAACCAAAACATACTACTAGTTGCAATTGCCGCACCTTTAATACCCATTTTATGAATCAAAAAATAACTCAATACTACATTAATGATCAATGTTATGAATGATGTTAGCGCATTTATTTTTGGCAATCCAACAGCCGATAATATATTACCTAATGGAATTCTTAATAACAAGCCACCAACAATTCCAATGGAGAAAATAAACATTAAATGGTAATCATTAGTGTAATTCTTCCCGAAAACTCGCAATATATCATCCGATAAAAAATAAAACACACCAACAAGTAGTAAACTTGGCAAAGCAAATAATTTTAAATAATTGAGATAATAATTGAGAATATACGTTTTATCAATTTCGGACTTGTTTGCCAATTTCACAAA
The DNA here is from genome assembly GCA_036478895.1 of Flavobacteriaceae bacterium. Lineage (GTDB taxonomy): Bacteria > Bacteroidota > Bacteroidia > Flavobacteriales > Flavobacteriaceae > S010-17. Next base: position 9,444 of record JAZGEV010000089.1, read on the forward strand.
ATTAGTTTTAATAAACGAGACTGCTAAAAATAAAAAGCTAAAGGGTAAAATAGTTGAAATTTTATAATGAGCCACAAGAGTTTCATTTTTTAATATATTAGCAATTAATAAAATATCTACGGCAAATAGCAGTTGTCCAAGAACACCAGCAAATGAAGAAAATAAACCATAACTAACAAATTCTTTAAGATTAAATATTAAATTTTTAGGCACTTTATTTTTTAATAATTGTAGTTTATAAATATAAAAAAATGACAATAATAATGGCACTAAAGATAAAACCAATACATAGCCAACACCTTTAAATTTATAGGTTAATACAAAGGCAAATAGTACAGTGAGAATAGTTTTTTGTATGGTAATTTTGGCGTAAAGTTTATTTAAATTTAGAACTCTTACATAAATTCTAAGAATTTCAAAAACAAATAAACTTAATAATTGAACGCTTAAAATTAATATATAAAACAGAGAGCCTTTTAAATTATAAGCAATTAAAGGCGCTAATAGTAGCACTAAAGCTATTAAATAGAAAGAATGTTTCACCCCTTTTTTTAAAGCAACTTGAAATAAATAATTTTTTTCAATTTGAGATTTTGCAATAGAACCATAACGTATTAAGCCTTGATGTACGCCAAAACCAATAAAGGGAAATATAAAATCTAAAGAAGTATTGGCATAGACAATAAAACCCAATTCATTTTTACTTATAAAATGTGTTACAATGACGTACAAAAGTAATCCGCCAATTTTTTCAATGATGGCAGCTAGCATAACCAATCCACCTTTTTTGGATCTAAATTCTTGTATGAAATTTAAAAAACTCAAACGACTAATTTAAATTTACGAACCATTTCTAGTACAGTTAAAACCATCGATTTTTCTACAGTATTACCCGTAGTGAATAATAATCTTAAATCATTATATAATTCTTTATTTGTACTAAATAAAGACAAGTTATCATTGAAAAATGTAATGTAAAACAAGCTTGCTTTTTCATTATTGGCATACCAATAATCTAGCGGTGTCATAGATAATTTATACGTTTTATGAGTTGCCTTATAGTATTCTTTTTTTATTTTTTTAGTGTATCTACTTAAGTCATTTTTCCAATTTTTATTTGGTCTAAAACCAGTTTTTTCCCAAGTATATTTGTTAACATTTGGATGGTATTTTTTTATCCAATCAATATAAATTTGTTGTTGAAATTTTAATTTTGGATCTATGGATAAGGCAATTTTTATAAAATCATCATCCATAAAAGGGGATACAATATATGTTTTATGTTGTTCAACGACATACGAGCCATAATTTGTGAGATTAAAAACACGTTGATATAATTTAAAAACCTCTTCGTTGCTATATTTTGTGCTAATAGTTTTATCTAATATGGTTTTATGAGCCAGTTTTTTTGATATAAATTTAGAATTAATTCTTTTTTCTTTAGTTACAAAACCTCCTAAAATACCATCGCCTATTTGTCCTGTGTGCATTAAGCCATAATTTGACAAATCCATTTTTTTAAGTGCAAAGTTAAAATGAGCCGAACCTAAATAAAATTGTAACCCATTATTAATAGCAACCATTTCCTGTAAACTAGCCATGTAATCGCCACCATCCAAAGCTGTAAACGAAAAAGGCAACTCTAAATCTTGAGCTATTGAGCGTGCAATTTTTTCATCCAAATAACCCGATTGTGAAAAACAAAAAGTGTCGTTTTTAAAACCCAAAGAGTCGGCTATCATCACATTCATTCTAGAGTCCAATCCGCCACTTAGGGTTGCTAAATGGTTGTAATTATAGGTTTCGTCTTTTTGATATTCCAAATTTAAAGCTACTAAAAAAGACTCATTCAGTTTGTCAATAGCTTCTTTTTTATTATAAATAGAATAGTCTATATTATTAAAAGTAAAATAGGTATTTAGTTTTAAGGATGCATCTTTTACAATTACATATTCTCCAGCGTTTAATTTATAAATCCCATTAACCAATGTTTGATTTTCAATCATAGCGCCATACGTAAGTAAATTGTAGGTAGCATTAATGTTTAGACTATTTTTTATCTCAAGCTCATTTTGAATATCTATAATTTTTTCTAACGAAGATGAAATTAATATGACATCATTGAATTGGGTATAAAAAACTTGTTTTGTAGCTGTTTTATTGTTGAAATAGTATAATTTTCGATCTTTTTTATCAACTATAAATCCGGTAAACTCACCTTTTAATTTTGAAGCAAATGCTATACCTTCTTTTTTAAAAAGGTTTGATATTAATTTAAAATAGTCACTTATTGCGTATTGGTTTTTTAAGGCTTGTAAATTGAGTACAACACCGTCAATTCCTATGATATAATCCGTATTCTGGCTAAAAATTTTATCGTCATTAAATTTATCAAATTTGGCATACGTAATTGTATAATTTTCAAACTGTATCGCATTAGCGAGAAAATCCACCTTACTATGTTGAGGCAAATTTATATATATCGAAAATCCGTACAAGGTATAATGTTTAAGGTGAAAACAAAAATAACACAATTAATTATTAATTACTAAATTACAAGTATATTTGTAAGGCCAAGCTCATTCTTTAATAATATGATGCTATTTTGTTAAGAAAATTCATTTAAAAATAAATATCATTCCTGCGAACGCAGGAATCCATATAATAGGAATTACCGTTATAACAAATAAAAATTAAAAGTATGAGTTTGCCTTGACTATATTTGTACCTTTAGAGTTCTTAAATAAATATTTTTGAGTTGTATGAAACAAAAACTAAACGTCCTTTTTCTTTGCAGTTGGTATCCATCAAGGGTTTTACCAAGCAATGGTGATTTCATTCAACGTCATGCCCAGGCTGTTGCCACGCAACATAAAGTTATAGTTTTTCATATAATTACAGATGAAAAATGTTTGCAAAAAATTGAATTTACTGATAAAGTAATTGAAAATGTAAGAACCATTATTGCCTATATAAAACCAACTAAAAATCGATTTTTAAAAGCACTATTATTTCGCAAAGCACAAAACGAGTTATTGAAAAAAGTTGCAGTAATTGACGTTGTTCATGTTCATAAATTATTTCCAATGGGTTTGTTTGCATTAAAGATAAAACGCCGTTTAAAAGTCCCTTTTATAGTTACCGAACATCATTCTATTTATAAAAAACCATTCAATAAGTCTATTGGAAAATTTGAAAAGAACTTATCAAAATTAATTGCTAAAAAAGCGGCATTTATTTGTCCTGTGAGTCAAAATTTAGGTAATGCGATGCAAAATTTTGGTTTAAAAGGACAGTATAAAAAAGTACCTAATGTAGTTGATGTAACTCAATTTATCCCTAAGGAGAAACAATTGAATGTGTTTAAAATACTTCATGTTTCCAACATGGTTACCTTAAAAAATGTCTCTGGAATTCTTCGTGTTATAAAACAATTAGATTCCAAAATTGATAATTTTCATTTTTATTGTATTGGAGGAACAACCAAAAAGTATAATCAAGAGGCTAAAGATTTAGGAATTAAAAGTGACACAATCACCTTTAAAAATCAAGTGCCTCATAACGAGATAGTTACTTATTTTCAAGAGGCAAATGTATTTGTTTTATTTAGTAATACAGAAAATCAACCTTGTGTTATTCCCGAAGCTTTTGCTTGCGGAACACCTGTGATTTCAACCAATGTTGGAGGTGTTTCGGAATACTTTCCAGATGAATTTGGGGAATTAATTGAACCTAAAAACGAAGTACAATTAATGCATGCAATACTTAAAATACATACAAATTTTGAAAAAAAATCTTCAAAATTTATGCATAATTATGTAGTTAATACTTTTGGAACAGATGTAATTTGTGAATCGTTTACTAAATTATACTTAAAAAGTATGCTAGATTGATTTTTTATAGTCTTTAAAGAAAATTTTATTCAATTATTTTAAAGCTATCCATAATTTGTTTAGCAACTTTCTCAAACCTATTGTATTGAGATGTTTCACTTGTGAAAGTTAATACATAAGCTTTAGAATCTATATACCAATAGTACTGTATAAATGTTAAGTTAAAATTTTTCATCTTACCTGAATATTTTACTTTTTGAAAATTAGTATCTTTTTCAACAACTCTTTCACTGGATGTAATTACAACATCTTTTAACATCGTTAATATTTGTTTTTCCGATAGTGCAACAAAATCATCCAAATTAGTGATGTTGTGACCTGATAAATCCTGAATAATCAAGTTTATATTTTCTTTAAACTGATCTTTTTCATCTGTTAATTTAGAAAACAGCAAGAGCTCAACGCCTTGATTTTCATTTAAATTCCAATTTTTAGGGTAATTTATGTGAAAATTATTCTTTTCTAAAGAAAGTAATTCTTCTTGGATTTCAGAATCTTGTGCATACGTGTTTACACTAAGTATGAGTATAAATAAAAAACGAATTAAATCTCTCATATTGTAAAAATTATTGCTGCTTATTTTTGGCTTCAATACTTAATGTTGCGTGAGGTACTAATTTTAAACGCTCTTTTTGAATTAATTTACCAGTAACTCTACAAACACCGTATGATTTATTTTCTATACGAATCAAAGCATTCTTTAAATCTCTAATAAATCGCTCTTGACGAATGGCTAATTTTGAGTTTTCTTCTTTGGATAAATTGCTCGATTCTAGCGGCTTAAAAGAAGGCGCCGTGTCTTCCGTACCATTGTCACTATCGTTTTTATAGTAACCTTCTAGTAAATCTAAAACCTCTTGAGATTTCTCTATTTTTTTTAATATAATGGCTTTAAATTCTGCTAATTCGTCATTATTATATTTTGTTTTAATATCACTCATTTTGTTAGGGATTATTAAAGCGAGTTTAAATTCGCTCAATTAATATTTTTGTATCTATAGCATCAAATACAACTTCTATACCATTATTCAATTTTTCTTTTATTTCTAGTGTATCCGTTAATGTTTCCGTCATTATATACGCTTTATTATCCGCAATGGCTTTTTCCAATTCACTATCCATTTGTACAAATAAAGCAATTCTATCTAAGATATCAAAATTGGATTCTTTTCTTAAATTCTGAATGCGATTAACCAGTTCTCTTGCAATACCTTCTTTACGTAAAGTATCGTCAATTTTAATATCCAATGCAACTGTTAAACCATCTTGATTGGCAACTAGCCAACCTTCAATGTCTTGCGATGTTATTTCTACTTCAGCTAAAGATAACGAAACGGTTTCATTATCAACGTCAATGTTTATTGCACCATCTTTTTCGATTATTGCAATCTCTTTTGCAGTAAATTTGCCAACTTCGGCACCAACAAAACGTATATTTTTACCAAAACGTGGTCCTAGAACTCTAAAGTTTGGTTTAATACTTTTCACTAAAATATCCGATGCATCGTCTATCAATTCAATTTCTTTTACATTAACTTCGGCAATAATTAAGTGTTGAATTGCCAAAATATCTTTACGTTCTTTGCTATCCATTACAGGAATCATAACACGTTGTAATGGCTGACGCACTTTAATAGATTCTTTTTTACGAAGCGACAATACCATAGAAGATATTTTCTGCGCTTTTTGCATTTTTCGCTCTAAATCTTTATCAACTAAATGCGCATTGTATTTTGGATAATTGGCTAAATGAACCGATTCAAAATTTTCTACATCTGTAGATTTAATTAGGTCTTGGTATAAATTGTCCATAAAAAATGGCGCAATTGGAGCTGCTAATTTAGTAATAGTTAGCATACAGGTATATAAAGTTTGATAAGCAGATATTTTGTCTTGCTCATACGAACCTTTCCAAAAACGTCTTCTACTTAAACGCACATACCAATTACTTAAAAACTCTCCAACAAAAAACTGGATTGCTCTAGCTGCTTTTGTAGGTTCATAATCGTTGTAAGCTTCCTCTACATTTTTAATTAATGTATTTAATTCTGATAAAATCCATCGGTCAATTTCTGGCCGGTCTTTTAATGCAATATCTGCTTCCGAATAATCGAAATTATCCACATTTGCATATAAAGAGAAGAACGAATAAGTATTATATAGTGTGCCAAAAAACTTACGTTTTACTTCATTGACACCTTCTAAATCAAACTTTAAATTATCCCAAGGATTGGCGTTTGAAATCATATACCAACGAATGGCATCAATACCATAATCTTCAATGGCTTTAAAAGGCTCAATGGTATTGCCTAAACTCTTAGACATTTTTTTACCAAATGCATCTAAAACCAATCCGTTTGATACTACATTTTTATAAGCAACAGAGTCAAAAACCATTGTTGCAATAGCGTGTTGAGTATAAAACCAACCACGTGTTTGATCTACACCTTCGGCAATAAAATCTGCTGGAAAAAATTTATTATCATCAATTTGCTCTTTGTTTTCAAACGGATAATGCCATTGTGCATAAGGCATTGAGCCACTGTCAAACCAAACATCAATCAAATCGCTTTCACGTTTCATTGGGGTTCCTTTTGGAGAAATTAAGGTGATTTGATCTACAATACTTTTATGTAAATCAATTTTATCATAATTGGCTTCGCTCATATTACCAATTTCAAAATTATCATAAATATCAGCAGTCATAAAACCTGCTTTTACAGATTTTTCCATTTCATTTTTCAACTCTTCTACTGAGCCAATAATTAATTCTTCGGTGCCATCTTCGGTGCGCCAAATTGGTAATGGTATTCCCCAAAAACGAGAACGAGATAAATTCCAATCATTGGCATTTTTCAACCAGTTTCCAAAACGACCAGTTCCTGTTGATTTTGGTTTCCAATTGATGGTTTCATTTAGCTCAAACATACGATCTCTATTCTCAGGAACTTTTACAAACCAACTATCTAATGGATAGTATAAAATTGGTTTATCGGTTCGCCAACAATGCGGATAACTATGCTTGTATTTTTCGACATTAAATGCCTTATTTTCTTCTTTTAATTTTATAGCAATTTCCACATCCATTGATCTGTCTGGTGCTTCGCCATCATTATAATATTCATTTTTAACGTATTTACCAGCAAATTCTCCCATTTCTTCCCGGAATCTTCCCTGCAAATCTACCAATGGTACTGGGTTTTCATTGTTGTCTAAAACCAACATTGGCGGTACTTCTGGTATTGCTTGTTTTGCAACCATAGCATCATCTTGCCCAAAAGTTGGTGCTGTGTGTACAATACCTGTTCCGTCTTCTGTAGTTACAAAATCTCCTGCAATGACTCTAAAAGCATTTTCGGGATTTTGATACGGTAAGGTGTAAGGTAATAATTGTTCGTATGTCACATCAACTAAATCGGCTCCTTTACATTCATCAGCTATGAAAAATGGAATTTTTTTCTTATCGTTTGAGCCTGTTGAAGAGTCGGTATAATTTGCCAATTCAGTTTCATTTTCAACTTGATTGAATTTTTTACCAAATTGCTTTCCAACTAAGGCTTTCGCTAGAATTAGATTTACAGCTTTAAATGTATATTGGTTGAATGTTTTAACCAATACATAATCTATTTTATTTCCAACAGTTAGCGCAGTATTACTTGGTAATGTCCAAGGTGTTGTTGTCCAAGCTAAGAAGTATATAGCACCATCAATTTTTGAAAATGAATTTTTTATCGTTTCTTTTTTTGCTAAAAACTGTGCTACAACAGTGGTATCGGTTACATCTTGATAACTACCTGGTTGGTTTATTTCGTGCGAGCTTAAACCTGTTCCTGCTTTTGGAGAATACGGTTGAATAGTATACCCTTTATACAGTAAATTTTTAGTGTATAATTGTTTTAATAACCACCAAACGGTTTCCATATATTTAGGTTTATAGGTAATGTATGGATCATTCATATCTACCCAATGTCCCATTTTTTTGGTTAGTTTTTCCCAAACATCGGTATATTTTAAAACGGCTTTTTTACAAGCATCATTATAAGCTTCTACACTAATTTTAGTACCAATATCTTCTTTTGTAATACCCAATTCTTTTTCAACACCCAATTCTATTGGTAAACCGTGTGTATCCCAACCTGCTTTACGCTTTACTTGAAAACCCTGCATGGTTTTATAACGACAAAAAATATCTTTTATCGTTCTACCCATAACGTGATGAATACCTGGTAATCCATTTGCAGATGGCGGCCCTTCATAAAAAACAAAAGGTTTAGTGTCATCTTTAGTATCAATACTTTTTTGAAAAATAGTATGCTCTTCCCAATAACTTAAAATTTCATCTGCTATGTTGGTAAGGTCTAATCCTTTGTATGTCTTAAATTTAGTATTCATTTTTCTTATAAACTTTCAATTGGCGAATTTATGAAAATCCTTTGAAAGTTCTGTATAGAAAAAGAAAAAGTAATCCATTAAACAATTAATCGAATAAAACGAACAGTTAATCAAATGAAACTACTGGTTTATATAATGAATGTAGAATTATCTACATATAACATTTATTTTTGAGTCATATAAAAAGGTAACAAACAGCACACTTTTTGTATTTATTAAAAAATAGAAACATTTTAAAACTAAAAAACATGAAAACAACAATTACATTAAGAGTATTATTTTTATTAATCTTCCAATTTACAACTATTGCAATGTTTGCAGTAGATGCTGATGGAGATAGTGTAACAGATACCATTGAAGGTACTGATGGTACAGACCCAAATGACCCTTGTGATTTTTATCAAGCATCCCAAGTTATTGCAAATGTTACTACGGCTTGGAATAATCTTGATTGTGACGGAGATGGTGTAACTAATGGTACCGAAGTTATTGATGGAACGGACTATATTAATTTCTGTGACTATATTAGTACTTCAATTACGTTAACACAAACAGGATTAGGTTATGTATCGGACTGTGATGGTGATGGTGTAGCTAATTCCCAAGAAATTACTGATGGAACTGATCCATTTGACCCTTGTAGTTTTTTAACGTCTTCTCAAGTTTTAGGAAATATTACTGTTGCTTGGAATGCATTAGACTGTGATGGTGATGGCACACTAAACGGTGTAGATTCAGATCCATTTGACCCTTGTGTGGATGATGGATTAGTAGGAGATGAAAACACTACCAATCTTGTGTGGATGGCAGCTGATTGTGACGGTGATAGCGTAGCAAATGGCATAGAGGTAAATACAGACAGTACAGATTTTAATGATATGTGTAGTTTTCTACTTACATCTATAATTCCAACTATAACAAGCCCAAATTGGAATTCAGCAGATTGTGATGGTGATGGCGTTACAAATAGTAATGAACTTACTAATATAACTGACCCTTTAGATCCTTGTGATTTTTTACTATCATCAATTACTCTAACACCAACAGTATCTTGTGCTTTAAATACAATTACTGGAAATATTAAATTAGATTATAATAGCAATGGTTGTGATGCAGCAGATTTCCCAATTGGAGGATTGTTAGTAACCTCTACAGATGGAACAACTACTTTTTCTACTTTTACAGATGGTAATGGTGACTATGTTCAAAATACGAATGCAGGTACTTTTTCAAGTTCTGCTTCTGGTTTTTCTTCATCGTATTCAGCTACACCAAATACTCAAAGTACCACGTTTGTTGGGAATGGAAATACAGATACCATCGATTTTTGTATTGCGCCTATGACAACTGTAAATGATTTAAACATTACGCTTATTCCAATAATTAATGCCGTTCCAGGCAATACAGTAGATTATCAATTAGTTTATAAGAATGTGGGTAATACGGTTGTAAACGGTTCAGTAACTTTTAATTTTGATGGTGTTAAATTAACACACCAAAGTTCTACTCCAACAGCAGACGTAACTACTACTAATGCTTTAACGTATAATTTCACTGCTTTAAATCCGTATGAAGTAAGAAGTGTTA
>JAZGEV010000090.1:0-11738 GCA_036478895.1 Flavobacteriaceae bacterium
TTGCTAATTGAGATAAACGAATTGTAGGAAAATTACTTGGTCTTAATCTAAAAAACTTAATGTCAGATTGGTGTATTGGCGTAATTTTATACTTCACTTGTAAAAAATGATATTCCTTTTGTAACTCTTTATAATACGATTCTTCAATATCATTATTAAGCATTCCTGCTTGACCAAACAACAAAGCCTCAATTGACACACTTTGGTTTTGATTTTTACGTATTAAAGAAAACTCAAACGAATTTGCTAAGTTGAAAAATGCGTCCTTATTTACTTTTAAACCAAAATTACGCGCTAATAACTTAAACAAAACGGCTTCCCAATCGTTATTAGAATCCTTTAAAAGTTTCAGAATTTCATTAGATTTTTTTTGCAATCGTTCAAAATACAAACGTTCTATCCAATTATTTAAAACAAATGAATCAACTTGATGAATAGATTGCTCGCAATTTATCCATTTTGGGGTAGTCGAAAATAATTTTTGGTAATTTACCAACGCTTTTTTTTGCACATAATCTTTTAAAACCAAGGTTATTATTTCTGAATTATCTGCTCTAAATATGGACATATCATGTTCCCAAACAACGTGTAAAATAACGGAATCGTAAGCTTTGTCTAATTCGTGATTGTGTACATACCAATCGGACGATTTTATATGCAATTCTACATTGCCTGCCCATAATTGGTTATTTATCTTGATTTTTGCGTTAAAAAAATCGGGGCCTGCATTTAAGTTATGTATTCCTACATTTATTAAAACAATAGTTTCATCATTGGATCCTTTTAAATCTAAAAAATTAAACAATTTATATTGCCATAAAAAATGTAGAAAATTTTCTCTTATCAAAATCTTTTTAAAATTAAATTAAAAGCTGTTTTTAATTTTAAGTAGCCTTTTTGCTATTAATTTGATAAAGATAAGTAAATATATTTCTTTTTCGAAAAAGAAGCACAAACATTATATAAATAAGCCGTTTTTGTGGTGTGTTTTAGAATAAATTAATTATTATTGAAACAATTTGTATTAATCAATATAACCCATTTTTTTCATCCAGTCATTATTGAACATTTTTCCAACATATCTACTACCGTGATCGTGAAACAAAACCACAACAACATCATCTTTTGTAAATTTATCTTTTAGTTGTAATAAACCTTTGACTGCTGCTCCAGCAGAATTCCCTACAAAAATACCTTCTTCAATGGCAATTTTTTGTGTGTAAATAGCTGCATCTTTATCGGTTACTTTTTCAAAACCATCAATCACATCAAAGTTAACATTTTTTGGTAACATATCTTCACCAATACCTTCGGTAACATAAGGATAAATTTCATTCTTATCAAATATACCAGTTTCATGATATTTTTTAAATACCGATCCATAAGGATCTATTCCCCAAATTTTAATGTTTGGGTTTTGTTCTTTTAAATACTTTCCAACGCCCGATATCGTTCCACCTGTACCAACACCAACAATAAAATGAGTTATTTTACCTTCGGTTTGTTTCCAAATTTCTGGACCTGTACTTTCGTAATGCGCAGCCGAATTTGAAGGGTTATCATATTGATTTACATACCAAGCGTTTGGTGTTTCTTCGGATAATCTTTTAGAAACTGAGTAATAGGAACTAGGGTCTTCTGGCTCAACTGCAGTTGGACAAATAACAACTTCTGCTCCAACAGCACGTAGTATATCAATTTTTTCTTTGGATTGTTTGTCTGCCATTACAAATATGCATTTATAACCTTTTAATGTTGCTGCAAGTGCTAAACCCATACCAGTATTACCAGATGTGCCTTCTACAATTGTTCCGCCTGGCTTTAACCTTCCATCGGCTTCAGCGTCTTCAATCATTTTCAAAGCCATACGATCTTTTACAGAATTCCCTGGATTGAACGTTTCTACTTTCGCTAAAACTAATGCATCTACACTTTCTACAATTTTATTTAATTTGACTAAAGGTGTGTTGCCAATTGTTTCTAGTATATTTTTATAGTATTGCATTGTACTTGTTTTTGCTGTTTTGACTATTGAATTTTTCAATATTATTTTCGTTTAATAAAAGTGCAAAAATACTATTTAATACTTGTTAAGAAAACATTTTAGGAAAAGTTTCTTTATTTGATTTTTTTAGAAATTTTAATTTAAATTGAGATTGCAAAAAACCAATGCCATATCCAAAAAATTGAACTATTGTTGCTAAAACACTTAGCAAACCTACAAAAGCATTGTTATTATTTATTGAAGCAATTACAAATACACTCATAAAATAAAACCCAAACAGGTAAAATAAATACGAAATTCCAAATAAAAGACCTATTAAACTCGATATAAAAAAAATAATAAACAAACTTGGAAACCAATAGGTGAATTTACTGCTGTTTTTATGCATTTTGTTTAAAAGAGGCCTTGCTCTTCCAAAATTATTTGTTTGATTGTAAAACTGTTTAAAATTAACTCTACGTTTATGGTACACATATCCTTTTAAAATAAATTGCTTGTTTAATTGTAATGCGTCCAATTTATAATTTAAATCTATATCTTCTCCTATATATTGTTTTGCAAAACCATCCGTTAATTGAAATGCTTTTTTGGATAAACCCATATTAAAACTACGCAATTGAAACGTATTATTCCCTTTGTTATTTCGCAATCCACCAGTTGTAATGAAAGAGGTCATTGCAAAATTTATTGCTTTTTGAATTCCACTAAATGATTTATGTGCTTTATCAGCACCAGCATAAGCATCGGTGAAATTTTGATTTAAAGCATTATCTACTTCTTGTATATAAGTATTGGGCAAAATAACATCGGAATCTAAAATGATGAAATAATTGCCTTTCGCAATTTTCATCCCTTCATTTCTACTTTCTCCTGGACCAGAATTTTCTTTAAATAAGTACGTAATATTTAATTTATCTTTAAAGCTATTAACTATCCCATTAGATTTTATCTTAGAACCATCTTCAACAATAATAATTTCAAATATGTTTTGATACGTTTGTAATAACAAACTATCTAATAATTCTTTTACTTCATAAGGTCTATTATAAACTGGTATTATTATAGAAAAGGATAAAATCATATACAAAAATAGTCATTTAAAACTAACTGTAAAGACATTAGACTACTGAAATAAATTCAGTACAAGTTGCTTTGCTGATAGATGTTTGACTCAATTTAATTGATAGACTATTTACACAAGACTATTCATAAAGTAAGACAAAAACCTAAAGACATAAAAAAGGCTCCGATTTCTCGAAGCCTTTAAAAATTTATTAATAATTATAAAAAATTCAAACTTATTTTTTTACAATTTTAAATGTACCAACTGATTCTCCTACTTGTGCTTTTACAAAGTAAGTTCCTGCTGTTAAGTTAGTCATATCTAAACTTGCTTCTAAAGAAGAAGGTGTTATAGTTTTAACTTCTTGACCTAACATATTATATACTTTTACTGAAGAAATATTTTCAGTAGCAGTCATTGTTAATTCATTAGATACTGGGTTTGGATAATAGTTGAAACCTACAGCTGTTAAATCTTGAGTACTAGCCGCATTTGGATTGTAAGCAGACACTTTAAAAGCTCCAGTTGCATCATTTCCATATTCCCAAACTCTAAAGTAAAGTGTTTGTCCTGCTAAAGCGGCATCGCTAATGTTAATAATTGGATGAGCACCAGATAAACTTCCATCATCATTACAACTTATCAAAGTTAAAGCACCACAAGTGCCAGAATAAACGGCTCCACCTGTATCACCAAGACCGCCAGTTTCAGTATTAACTTCAAAAGTTAAAATACCGTCTGAAGGCACAACAGCGCTATACCAAACATCACCTCCTGAATAAGAAGCACAACCAGGTACAAGTTCACCAGAATCAGTAGCAGCTATATTATTACCAATTAATTCATTAGCAACAAAATCAACTCCAATTATTAATGCTTGTGCATCAGCACATAAATCATTAGTTGGTGGACATGTATATGTGATAGTACTTAAAGATAAATCACAAGCTGTGTCTGTATGCGTAATTGATAAATCTACAGATGTTCCATCTGTATATGGTCCAACAGTTATAACACCTGTTGCTGTTATTGGATATGTATCTGTACCGTCAGTAATTTCAGTTGCATCGCCAACACTAGTTACATCAATATCTATAGAGAATACCATATTTGTACAATCTGGCACTACAGTACTTGTAACAGAGGCTTGTGCACACGGAGGATCTAGAACATTTACTGTAAAATCTAGAGTTACTCCATAACTTCCAGAATAACAAGAATCAGCTGTTACTTGACCTGTATCTGCAGTACCAATACGCATTCTATGTTGACCTAAAGCTGCAGCAGCATCTAATAGAAAAGAAGCATCTAAAGTATTTGGTGAAGTTGTTCCTGATAATCCTGAAAATAATAATTCTGTAGCATTATCAAATATTAAATCATCATTTAAATCTATCCAAACATGTGTGTCATAATCATAAATTACTGTTTCAAAAGTTACTTGTAAATTATTTGAAAAACCTCTATTAATATCTACTGGTGTTGCCGTGTGATCTTCATAAGATATAGCTCCTAAAGAAACAAAATCAGTTGCATCTATTTGAACATTAGAAACACCATTTCCATCTAGTGATGTAGGTGCAGAAGCACAATAACAGCCATCTACAAAAGTAGTAAAGCTTTCTTCTGTACAACCAGTAGCGTCACCAACTGCATTATATGGAGTTATTGTATAAAAATACTCAGTATTTTGAATCGTAGTTGCAATAGTATATGTTAATGCTGTCCCTAAATCTGTAGCATCTTCAATATCATTTAATCCAATTGCAGTTCCAACAGTTATTTTATATCCATCTGCTCCTGTAGTTGCATCCCAAGTAATTGCTACACCTCTATTTCCACAAGCAGCATCTACATCTGCACCAACAATGTTGGCGGCACATATAGGCGCTGTAGCTGGGGTTTCTTCCACTATAAATTCATCAATCGCAAAATCATTATGAAATGCATTTAATGTATTATCTGTACTTACAGTACCTGAAATTTTAAAACTAACAACTCCAGAGTAAGAAGATAAATCTACAAATCCACTATTCCATTGATCTCCATGGTCTCCTTCTTCAATAAAAATATTACTAAATGTAGCTCCTCCATCAGTAGAAATGTCTACTTTAATACTACCATCCTCTTCCATTCCTGCACCATACATATGGTATTGGAAATTTAATCTTGCCGTTGTTAAACCAGTTAAATCAATATTTGGAGATAAAATAGAGGCTACATCACCCCAAGTTACTGGTGACGACGTTTCACAATAAATATAGTAAGTTCCAGAACTTGCAGCACTTGGTCCAGTATTACTAGAACCTGTATTTGAAGTATGTGCTGTCCAATCAAAATTATCGGTTGTTTCTTGCATCCAACAAGAGTCTATATCACCTGCATCTTCAAAATCTTCATGATAAGGTGTTGAAAAAACATCACAAGGCGTAGAAAAATTTACAGGACCAACCCAAGGGCTAAAATCCGTAGTACTACACATTGAACGAACATATACTTCATAAGCGGTATTAGCTGCTAAAGACATGTCTGTTACTGGGTTAGTAGCAGTTGCTGTTCCTGCTCCTGCTGGCATACCAGTTCCTGGAGCTTGAATTACATACTCCCAAGCCGTTGCAGGTACTGTGTTATTTTCTGTCCAAGTTAATGTTGCGTCTGTAGTTGTTACAGCAGATACTGCAATATCAGAAACCTCAATACAAGCTGGTATTGGCTCCCAAGCTACATCATCAATTTTTAAAGTTTGGAAAGTTGCTCCTACTGCATGTTTAAACGCAATATATTGATCTGAAGTTGATGCGGTAAATGGTATAATATGTTCATTGAAACCTGCTGGAGCTGCAATCCCTGCTACAGGAGTAAATGTTGTTGCATCTGTTGGATCTGTCATAGTTCCTACTAACAAACCAAAATCATCTCCAGCTGATGTTCCTCCAGATACCCAAAACTTAAGCCTGTGCGTGTCTAAAGGCAGATCTGTTAATTGTGGCGTAATTAATAATAATTCTGCTGTTAAATCATCAGAATTATATAATTCTACACTATTTGGCTCTGTGTAAGCTAAATTATCTTCCACTGTAACTCTTGCAAAAGTACTTGTTGAAGTAACAATTGTACTCCAACAAAGTGCCATAGCGCCATCAGCAGTAGTATCAAAATCTTCTGTAAAACTTCCAAAGGAATCACAAAGTGTTCCAAAATCTACACTAACCCAATCACTAGCGTCTGTAGTAGAACAGATTGCTCTTAGCCATACTTCATATAATGTACTTGAATTAAGACCCGTTAAAGACTGTGGGTTAGCAGTTGTTGCTGTTCCAGTACCAGTTGGCATACCTGTTCCAGCAGCTTGTACAACATATTCATAATCTGTAGCTGTTAAGCCATTACTATCTGTCCAAGCTAAATCTGCACTTGTAGTTGTTTCATTTGAAATTGCTAAAGCCGATGCAGGTAAACATGTAGGTATTGTCCAGTTGATACAAGTTATACCTGTAATAGCAGTATTCATAGAATACGTATAGGTACCATTTGCTCCAACAATGCCAATTTCAGCATCTGCACCATCTAGTGAAGCTGCAACTCCAAAATCCATATCTTGGTATAAAAAAGTGATTTCGTTGGTTGTTTCGTGTAAAATCATTTCAAAAGTTGCCCCTGATGGAGAGTTGGAATAATGAGGTCTATCATTCCACATAATAACAACACGCCTATTTGGCGCGGTTCCTAAAGTTTCCCAAACAACAGTTCCATAATCTGAATCTATATCTTGAGCAAAAGGAAAGAACCCTGAGTCTGAAGGAATAGTATAACCAACATTCCCTGTTGTAACTCCAAATAAAACACCTCCATTATTTCCTACAAATAAATCTGTAGAAGAAACGCCATCTAATGTAAAAACAAAAGGCATAATAATAGCTGTTTCACCATCATCACCCAATAGCAAATCTGTACCTGTGGTACTAATGTCATCAAAAGCTGTTGTACATGAATTATCGGGAGACAGCTGTGCGTTACTCTGCCAGCTCAAAGCTGTTAACAGTAGTAATGTAAAAATTAATGTAATTTTCTTCATAAAAATAAAATTTAAGTTAAAATAATTGTTTAATAATTGGTAAATGTAGTAAAAATATTGAAAACCATTGCTATACATTTGAGATATTAACATATAAAAGTGATTTTTTACCTATAAGATATTAGCTTACTTTGACTTTAGACTTTAGACTTTAGACGAAAAGACTAAATTATTATAAATTAACAACATTTAGTTTAACTAAACAAAATATGTTTAAGAGCTTTATTAATTTCACAAAAAGTAAGGTGCCGTTTTATGAATCTTTTCTTACTCATTTAATTTACTGAGTCTTAACGTTTTTAATAACCTTATTTATGTTTAACAAAAAAAAGCTCATTTTTTTAAAAAATGAGCTTTTAAATAAAGATTTAATTAAAATTATTTTTTAATAATTTTAATTGTTTTGGTTTTATCACCAACAAGAATTTTTACAAAATAAGTACCTGAATTTAAGTTTTGTAAATCCAAGCTTACTGCTTCATTTGCAACGGTATAGGTTTTGCTAATTACTTGTTGACCTAAAACGCTATATACACTTAATGCGTTTATATTATCATCTGCTTTAAGAGTTAAAGTATCTTTAACTGGATTTGGATAATAAGATATGTTTAGAGCAGTCTCTACAACTTCTTCTTCAGTTTCTAGAGGTCCAGATCTATTAACGATAGGTTGTCCAAACACACAAATAGTAAATTGTCCATGAACATTTCCTTGACCAATATTATCTCTATCTACTGACCATACACGTATATAGAATTCTTCACCTGGTGTTTGATTAATTAATTGTACAATACCAAATCTATTATTATCAGCATTTGTTCCTGCAC
The DNA here is from genome assembly GCA_036478895.1 of Flavobacteriaceae bacterium. Lineage (GTDB taxonomy): Bacteria > Bacteroidota > Bacteroidia > Flavobacteriales > Flavobacteriaceae > S010-17. The sequence continues at coordinate 7,971 of JAZGEV010000090.1, forward strand.
TTAAATCTGCATCTGCATCATCACTACATGTGTCTCTACCATTTGTATTAACAGCTGGAACTAAAGCCCCACAAGCACCTGTATAAACAGATACTGCGCTATCTTCCATACCGCCTGCAAAAGCTGTTTGAATGATAACAGTTCCTGTAGCTGGCATAATAAATTTATACCAAACATCGTCTAATACAAAACCTGGTTCAAGACCATCTACAGCTGGATCAGCACAATCCGTTGCTAAAGCAGGTGTTGTTTCTGATGAAAGTAGATTATTTCCTAAAATAGGTTCACAATCAACTGTTACGGCTAATTCAATAGCATCTACACAAGCGTCATTTAAAGGAGGCGCCATAGTTGTTTGGATTGTTATTGGACCAACCCATCTACTTGGATCAGAATCGTCTGAAGCACAATTTGCTCTAATATAAATATCATAAAAAGAACTTGGTAATAAGCCTGTAATAGTTGTATTTGTAACATTTACAGTTGTTGTATCACCTGACCCTTGTGGAAATGTTGAAATTACAACTTCTACATCCCAACCTCCAAGAGGTACGTCTACATTATTATCGGTCCAATTTACATCAAAACCAGTTGTAGTTATATTTGATGCTGCAATTCCCGATACAACTAAACACGTTGGTAAAGTTGTTGCTTGAGCAACATTTGTCCAATCACTTAAATCTACTGTTGTACAAGCTGCTCGTACATAGAAATCATAATCGGTATCTGGGGTTAAATTATCAACTGTATAAGGATTTGTAGATACTGTTAAAGAAGTACCTGTACCTTGAGCAAAACCTGTTGGCCCATATTCAATTATGTAATCAATGCCAGGCGTATTTAATGCATCTGTCCAAGTTAAATCAACCGAATTTTCTGTTTCACCTGAAGTTAGTAATCCGCTTATTGGATAACAAGCTGGTGCTTCTCCAATAAAAACATCGTCAAGTGCTAAATCATCATTAAAATCGTTACCATTATTTTCATCCACAGTAAATCGTGCCTGAACTGGCCCTGTAATAGTAAGTAAATCTAAATTTATAAACATTTGTACCCAACCAGCAGTATTTGAAGAACTTGTAAATACATCATCATTCCACGCTGCTCCATCCCAAACATCTACAGAAAAATCTACATTTGTACCGCCTTCATTATTACTCATATAGTAGAATGATAATGTAGCAGGTGCTCCTGCTAATGGTGTTAAATCTACTAAAGGTGTTGTTATTGAATTGTTTAAAGTGTGATCAAATGAATCATCAACAAATGCAAAATATCCACCACTAGCAGTAGCTGTTCCTTCAGGATCACCACCATTTCCAATATGGCCAAAGTATGTATTTGCATATTCCCAAGGATCTCCATTTGTACTTTGATTCCAACATCCGTCAATGACACCACCATCCTCAAAATCTTCCGTATAAGGTGCATCAAATATTGGACAAAGTGTTGTAAAACTCACTGGACCAGCCCATAAACTAAAATCACCTGCACCACAATTTGAACGCACATAGAATTCATAATCTGTTTGAGCATTTAATCCAGTTAAAGTATAAGGTAAGGCTGTATTTACATCTACTATAGTCCCTGAACCTTGTGTAAATCCTGGCGCTCCATATTCTAATTGCCATTCTGCAGCAACAGGAATATTTCCACCATCAGCCCATGTTACAATGACATCTGTACTTCCTACATTATTAATAGTAATACCATTTACATTAATACATGTTGGCATTTCACCAAAATATACATCATCAATTATCATATCATCTCTAAAACCACTTGTTTCATCAACAACAAAACGTGCTTGAATTACCATACCATTATAAGCTGCTAAATCAACAAAAACTTGTTCCCAACCAGTCGTGTTCGTATTACTTGTAAACACATCGTCAACCCAAGTTGTTCCATCCCAGATATCTACTGAAAAATCAACGTGGTTATTAAAAAATTCATCATTACTTGCATAATAAAATCCTAAAGTAGGATTAACTATACCTGCTAAATCAATAAAAGGTGATAGTAATGTTGTTCCTGTATTTGCAGGGTTAGAATCATCTACCCAAGCAAAATAACCACCACTTAATGTATTTCCTGAAACAACACCTGCATTTCCAGCGTGCGTTGCATTTGTAAAATCATTATCAAACAACCAATCTTCACCATTAGCCGCACCTTGCTCCCAACAAATAGGTGTCAATCCACCATTTTCAAAAGTTTGAGAATACGGTGCTGGAATAGCATCACATAACGTAATAAAAGAAGATGGACCTGACCAAAAACTATCATCATCACCAACATTTGCACCACAAACTGCTTTCACATAAAAGTCATATTCTGTTGATGAACTCAAACCTGTTATTGTAAAAGGATTTGTAGTTGCATCTACAACGGTACCTGCTGTATCTGGATCAAAACCAGTTGGTCCATACATTACTTGCCATCCAAATACTGGAGTAGTTGCGTTGGTATCATCCCAAGTTACTTCTGCTGTGTTTATACTTATATTTGCTGTAGCTGTCAAGTTTTCGGTCATAAAGCATGTAGTTGGTGCACCGCAAAACAAGTTTGCAATCCATCCATCACGAACAACAGAACCATCGGAATGGAACTCAAATGTTAAACTACCTCCATTGGCCAATGTTGCTTCTACTGATGGTGGTATACTTGTTCCTTGATATTGTCCTACCAAAGGTGATGCTGTTGAATCACCATCGTAAATTTTGAGATTATCGCAACAATTTTCTGTGTTGAAAGACAAGAATACTGCTGTTACTACTTCTCCAGCATTATCAGGACTAACAGTTGTTATAATATCTTCGTTATTTAAGTAAGTCCCTGTAACTCCTCCTGAATCAACAAATTGACCGCCACATTGTGGCCCAACAAATGTAGTACAAAAATTATATGGTCCAGTCCAAGTGCTTGATATTGTAGCGTCACAAACTGCTCTTATATAGACATCATAACATGTCTCTGGTGTTAAACCGGTAATAGTATATGGATTTAAAGTTGTTGTAGTTGTTGTCCCTGTTCCTTGAACAAAACCTGTTGCACCAAACTCAATTTCCCAACCATTTTGAGGTGCAGGTGAGTTTAAATCATTCCAATCAATAACTGCTGAATCAAAATTTATAGAAGCTGCATCTGCATTGATTGCAGTTACTGCCATACATAAAGCTGTTTCTTGAGAAAATAATCTTGGAGAACCAACACACATTCCAAACGAATGTCCATTATCATTATATATAATTCTATATTTAAACCCGATTTTTTGGGCTGTTGAAAAACTTGCTATATTTAAAGCTTGACTTGTAAACGCTTGTAAATTACTACAATTTTCATAATCTAGAGTACTTGAATTTCCAACTAAACTATCCCAATCATTCCAAAGATGTGTTGCTTGATCCCAATATTGAAGCATCAATTCATCTCCAGAAAAAGCAAAAGTATATGTTCCCTCAACAACAATCTCTAACTCTTGTGGTGATGCTGTTGCGGCCGGATTTAAATCAATTACTGGTGATTCTGCAGCAATTACATCAAATAAACTAGCTGAACCAGCAAGATTATCATCAAAACCAAAATTTGGCGTTGTTGTTGGATCACTAGAAAAACCTTGTACGGTATTATAAGTTCCTGAAACTGTCCAATCTGTATTTGGCCAATTTGCAGGCTCATCAATAACTTGAGATTGCATTTGAAAAGTGCTAAAAAATAAAGCTATTAAAGCAACTAGAAAAGTAATTTTTTTCATCAGAAAAAGTT
>JAZGEV010000091.1:0-22234 GCA_036478895.1 Flavobacteriaceae bacterium
AGCCAACTGCCTTCACGCAAACCAATAACTGGTGTATTGTTGAATACATGAAATTCATTTATACGTGTTTCTCTGGTTTCACCTTTATGTTTTGAATTGAGATTTGGATCAAGATAATGTGGATTTATATTATATGGAATAAATCCTAAAGTATCAAAACTAGGCGGATAAACAATAGGCATATCATTTGTAGTTTGCATTGTTAATCCACAAATATTACTTCCGGCACTTGTTCCAAAATAGGGTGTTCCGTTATTTACAACATCTCTAATGCATGTCATTAAATTGGTATCGTATAAACTTTTTACTAATTCAAATGTATTTCCACCGCCAACAAATAGTGCTTTAGCATTTTTAATAGCTTCCTTAGCGTCTTTGAAGGTGTGAACTCCTTTAACGGATATATTAATTTTAGCAAATGCTTTAGTTGCAATTGCTGTATAAGCATCATAAGTAATACCACTTGGGCGAGCAAAAGGAATAAATACAATGTCATTTACATCGTTGAAAAACAGTTTTAATTCAGGTAATATATACTCTAAATAGCTGCTACCGTATATTGTTGAAGTACTTGCAATGATTATATTTTTTTGCATTTTCTTTTAATTTGATTTAATAAATATCAAAAGTACATTTTTTTCATTTTTTTTTATCATTTTTGTATACTAATTATGACTATTCAAAAAAACACATCGCTAAAAAACTACAATACATTTGGAATTGATGTAAAGGCGACTACTTTTATAAGTATAAAAACACTTTCCATACTTAAAGAATCGGTAATAAAATATAAAGATTTTTTTCTAATTAATGGTGGTAGTAACATGCTTTTAACTAAAGATATTGAAAAACCGGTATTTCACATTGGGTTAAAAGGAATAGAAATTAAAAAAGAATCTAAATCACATGTTTATATTGAAGTACAAGCTGGCGAAAATTGGCATCAATTTGTGCTTTGGACTTTAGAAAAAGGTTTTGGAGGTTTGGAGAATTTAGCCTTAATTCCTGGAAATGTTGGCACTTCTCCAATTCAAAACATTGGCGCTTACGGTGTTGAAGTTAAAGACACGCTTTATGAGGTAATGGCTTATGTGATTAAAACTGGTAAAATGGTGATTTTTAAAAATAAGGATTGTCATTTTGGGTATAGGGATTCTATTTTCAAGAATTCACATGAAGGACGCTATATTATTACTAGTGTTGTTTTTAAATTAACAACAAAAAAACATAAATTAACATATAGCTATGGTGCAATTGAAGATGAATTGGAATTAGTGAATATAATAAAACCGTCTATTAAGGATATTGCGAATGCAATTATTAAAATACGGTCAGAAAAATTACCAGATCCAAATGAATTGGGTAACAGTGGAAGCTTTTTCAAAAACCCTGTTGTTTCAAAAAACACATTTTCTGATATTAAAAAAAACAATCCAAAAATGCCCTATTATATTGTTGAGGACTCTTTTAAGATCCCAGCTGGTTGGTTAATTGAACAATGTGGCTTTAAAGGTAAACGCTTTGGAGATGCAGGTGTTCATAAAAACCAAGCACTTGTGCTTGTTAATTATGGGAACGCTACTGGAACCGAAATTTATGCCTTAGCAGAAAAAATTCAGCAAACAGTAATGAAAAAATTTGATATTTTTTTAGAAATGGAAGTCAATGTGTATTAATTTAATAAAAAAGAAAATATGTTAGGAGATATGGAAGGTATGATGGCAAAATTGAAAGAAGCCCAGCAAAAAATTGAAGAAACCAAAGCGCGCTTAAATACTGTAATGGTGAATGGTGAATCTGGTGGCGGAAAAGTAAAAGTTGTAGTAACTGCCAATAGAGAAATACGTAGTATTGCTATTGATGAGTTCTTATTAAAAGACAGTGATGAATTAGAAGATTATTTAATTATTGCTATTAACAATGCTTTAAACAATGCAAATGAAATCAACGAACGTGAAATGTCTGCAGCTGCAAAAGGCGGTTTACCAGATATTCCTGGGTTTGATTTCTAATCTTACGATTCTTTTAATCCTTCATATGAACTGAATAATGGCGCCATTTTTCAATTGCTGCCATAAAATCATCTGGAATTTCAGAATTAAATCGCATAAACTTATTGGTTGTAGGATGAATAAAACCTAAGGTTTTGGCGTGCAATGCTTGTCTTGGCATAACTTTGAAACAATTATCTACAAATTGCTTGTATTTTGTAAATGTTGTGCCTTTTAAAACGGCATCACCTCCATAACGTTCATCATTAAATAACGTATGACCAATATATTTAAAATGAGCTCTAATTTGATGTGTTCGTCCAGTTTCTAATTTGCATTCTACCAAAGTTACATACGAAAAACGTTCAATCACTTTATAATGTGTTACGGCATGTTTTCCAAAATCACCATCAGGAAAAACCATCATACGCAATCTGTTTTTTAAACTTCGCCCAACATTACCTTCAATTGTGCCTTCTTCCTCTGCCACATTTCCCCAAACTAAAGCATAATACAAACGCTCCGTTGTTTTTTCAAAGAATTGCAAAGACAGCTTGGTCATAGCGTTTTCATTCTTTGCAACAACTAGCAATCCACTAGTATCTTTATCTATTCTATGGACTAAACCTGGTCTTTCATTGGAATTGGTTGGTAAATTTTCAACATGATGAATTAAACCATTGACCAAAGTGCCGCTATAATTTCCGTGTCCCGGATGAACAACCATTCCAGGCGATTTATTAACAACAATAACATCATCGTCTTCATAAATAATATCGAGAGGTAAATCTTCAGCTACCAATAGTTTTTCATGTGGCGGATGCTTTAAAACTACACGCACAATATCGTTTGGTTTTACTTTATAATTTGCCTTTACAACAGTTTCATTGACCAAAACACCACCATTTTTTATAGCTTGTTGAATCTTGTTTCTAGTTGCATTTTCAATGAAATTCATTAAAAATTTATCAACCCTTAAAGGCTCTTGACCTATGGCTGCTTCAAAACGAAAATGTTCGTGTAGGTTTTCATTTTCTTCAATTTCTATGGAATTATCTTGCGTCATAATATACTCTTCTATAATTTTCCGTCACCCAAAATTAAATTGATCTTCGATTTTTTTGGTATCATATCGCCAGGATGAATGCGTTTTCCTTTAAAACTTAATCCTCTTACTACATTTCGACCTCTATCTGGCACAAATGAAAAAGTACCAATCTCAAAGCCAATACTTTTTAAATGCATTTCTACTTGACGTTTGGTTTTTCCCATTAAATCTGGCAATTTAATTTTACGATAACCCGATGGGTTTAAAGTAATGTAAATTTTACGATTCTCTTTTACAAATTCACCAAATTCAGGATTTTGTTCTATAACAGAAAGTGGTGGATATTTTGGATTAAAACTAGCCGTATCTTGTATTTTATATAGTAAGTCCTTTTCAGCAAGAACATCTTTTAATTTTAACAAACTCATACTTTTTAAATTTGGTACAGCTATTTTTTGTCCGTGATTTGTAGTAAAACTTAACCAAATTTTCAATATAAAAAATAGTAACACCAACGCTAATAGCATTTTTGCTAAGGTAATTAAAAATGGTTTTGTCAATAAAAATTTTAATCTATGCATCGTTATTTGTCATTTATTATAAAAAGCAAATATAGCATATTTAAATTGTCTTTTTTTGTAAGTTTGTAAACTAAAGCACTAAATATGAAAAAAAATATTGCCATTGTTATGGGCGGTTATTCCAAAGAGGTTGATATTTCGCTTCAAAGTGGTCAAGTTGTAGCAGATAACCTTGATTCTGATAAATATTCTATTTATAAAATTCATATATTAATAGATAAATGGGTTTGTGTTTGCGAAACGGTTGAAATTCCAGTTGATAAAAGTAATTTTTCAATATTAATTGATGGCGAAAAATTAAAATTTGACATTGTTTTTAATGCCATTCACGGAAATCCAGGTGAAAATGGTGCCTTAGTAGCCTATTTTGAAATACTTGGAATTAAACACACATCTGCCCCATTCTATCAAATGGCGCTAACGTTTAATAAATTTGATACGATTAGCGTGTTAAGACAATTTGGTATTCTTACAGCAAAATCCATTCATCTTAATAAAAGTGATGTGATTGATGTAGATGCAATTGTAGCTGACTTAAATTTACCATGTTTTGTTAAAGCAAACAATGCTGGTTCTAGCTTTGGAGTTTACAAAGTTCATAATAAGGAAAATCTCAAAAAAGCAATTTTAGATTCTTTTAAAGAAGATGATAGCGTATTAATTGAATCCTTTCTTGATGGTACAGAAGTTTCTGTTGGTGTTGTTAATTTAAAGGGAATAACACAGGTGATAGAAATGACAGAAATTGTTTCGGAAAATGATTTCTTCGATTATGAAGCAAAGTATTTAGGAAAATCTCAAGAAATTACGCCAGCAAGAATATCTACTAAAGAAAGAGAATTACTAAAAGTTACAGCTATTCAAATTTATGACAAACTTAACATGAAAGGCATGTCACGATCAGATTTTATGATAATTGACGGTAAACCTTATTTTATTGAAATGAATACTGTTCCAGGCTTAGCATCCGAAAGTATTTTACCGCAACAAGTGAGAGCAAATGGACGTACACTTACTGAGTTTTTTGGCTTATTAATAGAAGATGCATTGATATAGTTTTTATTTAATGTCATTTCAATAAAAATGAAATTATAAATCATAGAAAGAGTTTAACCTTATTTTAATAATTATTGACACGTTTTACCTTATAATAATTGGATTTATTGCAGGAATAATCAATACCATAGCTGGTGGCGGTTCGCTCCTCACCTTGCCTATGCTTATTTTTATGGGTTTACCATCTTCTATTGCTAATGGCACAAATCGCATAGCCATTTTAATACAGAATTTTTTTTCTACGGCTGGTTTTAAATCCAAAGGCATTACAACGTTCCCTTTTAGTATATGGGTTGGAATATCTGCATTGTTTGGTGCTATTCTTGGCGCATATTTAGGTGCTATCTATTTTAAAGACGATATTTTCAATAAAATTTTGGGTGTTGTTATGATTATCACTGTGTTATATATGATTTTTAAACCTAAAACAGATCTAAGTACATTAGTTGAAAGAACCCAAGGAAAATATTTTTGGTATCAAATAATAGCCTTCTTTTTTATTGGCATTTATGGTGGATTTATACAAGCTGGCACAGGAATTTTTATCATTTTAGCCTTGAATACTATTGGTCAAATTAATTTGGTTAAAACAAACGCCATTAAAGCTGTTGTTGTTATAATTTACACATTGGCTGCTTTGGCTATTTATGCTTATAATGACAAAATTGATTACGCAATGGGTTTCACTTTAGCAATAGGGAACTCTTCTGGTGCTTGGCTTGCTAGCCGATATTCAGTTGATAAAGGTGATAATTTGGTGCGTTGGTTTTTGATTATTATGGTTAGTGTCATGGCTGTAAAATTATGGTTCCCTAATTTGTTTTCGTTTTAATTATCATTATTTAAAAATATAAGAATACATTTACACTTTAAACACTAGATTATGTCAAATAGCATTGGTAAACTTTTTAAACTCACAACTTTTGGCGAATCGCATGGGATTGCTATTGGTGGAATCATTGATGGCTGTCCGGCTGGAATTTCATTAAATTTAGAGGCTATTCAAAACGAATTAAATCGGAGAAAACCTGGGCAATCTAAAATTACAACGCAACGCAAAGAAGCAGATGAAGTACAATTTTTATCTGGTATATTTGAAGGAAAAACAACGGGAACATCTATTGGTTTCCAAATTATGAATACCAATCAAAAATCAAAAGATTATTCACATAATAACGATGTTTTTAGGCCAAGTCATGCCGATTTTACATATCAAAAAAAATATGGTATTCGAGATTATCGTGGTGGTGGACGTTCTTCTGCACGCGAAACTGCCAATTGGGTTGTTGCTGGTGCCGTTGCAAAACAAGTATTAGCTCATTTAAAAAAAGATATAAAAATTAATGCTTACACATCATCTGTTGGCAATATATATTTAAAAAAACCATATCAAGATCTTGATTTTTCAAAAGTTGATAGCAATATTGTTCGTTGTCCCAATGAAAAAGTGGCTATAGAAATGATATCACTCATACAAGAAGTTCGTAAAGATGGTGATACTATTGGCGGACGCGTTACTTGTGTAGCTAAAAATGTTCCTATTGGTTTTGGCGAACCCGTTTTTAATAAATTACAAGCACAATTAGCAAAAGCAATGCTTTCAATTAATGCGGTAAAAGGTTTTGAATATGGCGCTGGTTTTTGTAGTACAGAAATGAGAGGTTCAGAACATAATGACTTATTTAATGCAGATGGTTCTACAAAAAGTAATTTATCTGGTGGTATTCAAGGTGGCATATCAAACGGTATGGATATTTACTTTAGAGTCGCATTTAAACCTGTTGCAACACTAATGAAGCCACAACAGACAATTAATGATAAAGGTGATATTGTGATTTTAGAAGGTAAAGGACGCCACGATCCTTGTGTTGTGCCAAGAGCTGTGCCAATTGTAGAAGCACTTACTGCACTCGTTTTATTAGATGCTTTGCTATTATCTTCTAACTAATTTAAAATAAATAATCATTTATACCAAGCACGTTATTTTTTACATAATTTTGTAAAAATTCTTTGGTAAATACAGCGTTTCCTGCAATTTCTTCGTGAGATAAAATAGATACAATGTCCAATTCCAAATAAGCTTCCAACATGGGTTTTGCTATTTTTCGATAACTATAATGCCAAGATTCATAATTATACCCTTTTCTGAATTTATTCTTTGTGAATACACGATAAAAACCGAATTTATGTGCATTGTCATCCATCCATTTAGTATATTTTTTATTGGATTCTGATGAACTTAAATTACGCTCAAATTTTTTACGGTAATCTACTAAATCAACATCTGTTCCCCAATGATGTCTAGATGTGCCTGGAATTGCAGTATATTCTTTAACTTTATTAACGGCATCAATCGTAGAATACCCTTTTTTTCGAAAATTAGCAAACTTTTTTTCCCAGATTCTATTTTGATGTTCAAAACTTCGATATCCAGAAACTACATGAATTTTCACATTGTTCAGTTTTGCTTCGGTTATCATATTTTCAAGAGCTACATAGGCTTCTTTTTGTAACTTGTAACTGCCATAAAACTTGATTTTCTCTTTACCAATTAATGCATTTTTAGAAAATAGTTTCTTCGTAAAAGTCATTAATTGAGGCAGTATCAAAGAAATACTTGCAATGGATGTGTTTTTTATAAATTTTCTTCTTGAATGCATTTATTTATTTTATTTTTAGAAACATCAGATAATGAAAACAAACATTCTCTATAAAAAAACGTTTACCTTTTATTTTAAACCCTTTTTTCTTATAAAAATCGACAGCTTGTTCACGAGCATTACACCAAAGTATTGTGTCAGTTTTTAAATTTAAATCTTTTAAGACAAACTCAATCAATTCAAGACCTATTCCATTTCCTTGATGTGTTTTTGCTATTGCCATTCCTCTTAATTGTACTTGAATTCCATTAAACAATGTGTGCTTATTCTTCATAATCGACACAATGCCAATATTAATAGAATCTATAAATGCACCATAATGTTTTGTGCTAATTTCGCTATCATTTTGATACTTATATTCATACTTATTTGAGGTTTTAAGGACTTTTTGCCTCAAAAAATAAGTCTCAGTTGGTTTTATTAATCTAATTTCCATAATTTATATTTCACAAATTTACATATAATTTTGGGACACTAATCTTTGTTATAGATACAATTTTTAAGTATTTTTGAAATTCACAAATTAAGAATTATTAATTGATTTCATTACAGACAGATAACATACTTTTAAGAGCATTGGAGCCCAATGATTTGGATTTTTTATTCCAAACAGAAAACGATACTTCCTTATGGCAAGTAAGCCAAACCATTGCGCCATTTTCAAAGCATATTTTAAGTCAGTATTTGGCCAATGCGCATCAAGATATTTATGAAGCAAAACAATTACGCTTAGTAATAGAGCATAACTCTACACCTATTGGAATGATTGATTTGTTTGATTTTGATCCCCAACATAAACGCGCTAGTGTTGGTATTTTTGTTCTTGAAAAATTCCAACAGAAAGGTTTTGCAAACAACGCTTTAGAATTGTTGATAACCTATGCTTTTTCTACCTTAAATTTACATCAATTGTATGCAAATATAGCATCCGATAATAAAAGAAGTCATCATTTGTTTACTAAAAATGGCTTTGTGAAAATTGGACTCAAAAAAGATTGGGTTTTTTATAATAATACTTTTAAAGACGAAATTTTATACCAATTAATAAATACCAACTAATGACACGTAAAACTGTAAAAATAATTAGTGCTGTTATTCTTGTTATAGGAATACTTTTTGCCTATAATTTATATCAAAAAATTTACCAATCCAATACTGTTAAAAAAGGCGTTGTTTATATTAAAACAGATAGTTCTTATGAGGAGTTACTAACATCTTTAACACCATTTTTAAAAAATAAAACAGCCTTTAATTGGGTTTCGAAACTTAAAAAATTCTCAAAACCAAAACCAGGTAAATATTTGATTAAAAAAGGATTAAGCAACAACACTTTGATTAATAAATTAAGAAACGGGCAACAAACATCCGTAAAGTTAGCTTTTAACAATCAGCATTCATTAGAACATTTAGCGGGTCGTATTTCAACTCAAATTGAAGCAGATTCTTTATCGCTTATAAAAGCATTCACAGCACCTGATTATCTTAAAAAAATAAATTTTACGCAAGACGAAATGTTAGGTGTTTTTGTTCCCAATTCATACGACTTTAAATGGAACACTTCCGCAGAACAATTTCGTGCTAAAATGTATGCAGAATATCAAAAATTTTGGAATAAAAGCCGCTTAGATAAAGCTAAGAAATTAAATTTAACACCAAATCAAGTAATTTCATTGGCGGCAATTGTCCATAGAGAAACAGCTAAAACAAGCGAAAGACCTATAGTTGCTGGTTTATACCTAAATAGAGTTAATAATAAATGGCCTCTAGAATCCGATCCAACCATTATCTATGCTATGAATAAGAAATATGGCAAAGACTTGAAAATTAGAAGGGTTTATTTTAAATATATAGAAGAAACTAAAAAATCACCATATAATACGTACAAAAATCCAGGCATTCCTCCATCACCAATTGCAATGCCCGATATTTCTGCAATTGATGCCGTTTTGAATGCTAAAAACCACGATTTTTATTTTATGTGTGCAAGCGTAACCAAAATTGGATATCACGAATTTGCTAAAACATTAGCACAACACAATAGAAATAGACAAAAGTATATTGCTAAGAAAAACAAACAAGGCGTTACACATTAATATTTTGATTTATGAGAATAGTACATTTTTTATTGATATTTACATTATTTACAAGTTGTCATTCTGTTAATAAATACAATGCTCAAATATCAAAAATGCATACGGTTAGTGAGTTGAGAGAAGATGTAGATTACGCGTATAAGAAATTACAACGTTTGCAGCCCAATTTGTATTTGTATATTGATAAAAAGGATTTAAATTATAAATTCGATTCGCTAAAAAGTAGTTTTTCAAAACCATTATCTAGCAGGCAATTATATTTGCAATTAGCACCTTTAGTAACAAGTATTCGTCAAGGACATACTGCAATAGCACCGCCATTTAAAGAACAAACAAAAAAGGATTTAAAACAAAAAGGAAAACGTAAAAATCCGTTTCGAAAATTTCGTTTTAGAAAAGTGAACGACAAAGTATATTTAGTAAAAAACTTTGGCAAAGATAGTAGTATTTATAGAGGATCGGAATTATTAAAAATTGAAGATAAAGAGGTTTCAGAAATTTTAAATTCTATAAAACATCTATTAACTGGAGATGGATTTAATACCACTTTGGTTCCCGAAATTTCTAGTCGTTATATTGGCTCATTTTATCTAAGAAAATACGGTTATAAAGACAGCTTACAACTAACTTTAAACGATAGAGGTCGCATTTATAAAAAGTATGTTTATGCTTATCCAAAAAAGAAGCAATTTACTAAAAAAGAAAAACCTCTTAAAGTTAAACTTACTAAAGAAGATAAAAAAGTAGCTAAGATTAAACGAAAAGCAAGAAAAAAATGGGAAAGCAAGCACGGTTATAATAAAAAAACAAAAGAGTTAACTAGAGAACTTCGTTTTATTAGTAATCGAACAATACCAATTGTAGCTTACTTAAAAATAAGACGTTTTATGAATGGAAACTATGAACGGTTTTATGAAGATACTTTTAAGAGGATAGATTCCGCAAAAGCAGAAAATTTAATCATTGATTTGAGGTATAATGGTGGTGGAAGATTAAGTGAAATTGGAACGCTTTACTCCTATCTTATTTCAAATGAACATCAATTTATTAGCAATGCAAAAATGACACGCAACTCAAGTTGGATGTATCCTTTGTATCATAATAATTCATTTTTTAAAACAGCACTTCATTCTGTTTTATATCCAGTTGCACTAACTATTCAGTTTCTAAAAGTGAAAAAGGAAAATGGCGCTTCATATTTTAAATTTAAAAACAATAAATTAAAGAAACCAAGTGAAGAATATAATTACAAAGGTAACATTTATGTTTTAATAAATGGAGCAAGTTTCTCAGCAAGTAGTATCATTTCTAACAATTTACAAGCCAATAAACGGGCTTATTTTATTGGCGATGAAACTGGTGGCGCATACAATAGCACTGTCGCTGGTAGAATGGCTGACGTTGAATTACCAAATTCTAAAGTAATACTTTATATTGGCTTAATGAATTTAGAGACACCAAATAAAACTTTACCAGATGGTTTTGGTGTTAAACCCGACAAATACATTCCTACAACAACTTTAAATACAGATGAACAAATGGATTGGGTTTTATCTTACATAAAATCAAATAAAAAGTAATTTGAAAACTACACTCATTATATTGATGATATTACTATTTATTCCAATGAAAGCGCAAGACTCTTTTTGGAAAAAATCAGATTCCTTAAATATAAACAAACGGAAAACCCTAGCTATTACTGGAAGTACGGTTTATGCAACATCAATGATAGGCTTACATCAATTGTGGTATGCCAATTACCCAACATCAAGTTTACATACAATTAATGATAATAAGGAATGGCTTCAAATGGATAAAATTGGTCATGCAATGACCTCTTATTACGTTGGAAAAATAGGCATGAATTTATTAAATTGGAGTGGCGAATCAAAAAAAAATCAATTAATTTATGGTGCAACATTAGGCTTTGCATTTTTAACAACACTCGAAATTTTTGATGGTTTCTCACAACAATGGGGATTTTCAACTGGAGATATGATTGCAAATGCTTCTGGAACAGGTTTGTTGATTGGTCAAGAGTTATTATGGAAAGAGCAACGTATTCAGTTTAAATACTCATTTCATCAAACACATTTTGCACCGTTACGTCCAAATTTATTAGGACGAAATTTTATTGAGGAAAGCATTAAAGATTACAACGGGCAAACGTATTGGTTATCTGCCAATATCTGGTCGTTTGCAAAGGAAAGTAAAATTCCAAAATGGCTCAATATTGCGATTGGTTATGGCGCTGAGAACATGATTACTGGAGATGCAATGCTAAATGATAATAGGTTTCGTCAGTTCTACTTAAGTTTAGATTTAGATTTAACCAAAATTAAAACAAAATCTAAGTTTTTAAAATCATTATTTGAGACAGTTAATTTTATTAAAATTCCAGCACCAACTCTTATCTATTCATCAAACGGGAAATTCAAATTTGAGCCTGTATACTTTTAAGTAATACTTTTTTAGTATATTAGACGTTAAAAGAATAGAATCTATGAAGAAAAAAATGTTTATAGTGCTTTTTTGTATTAGCTCATTTTTATTTAAATCGTGTACGCAAAAAGATGTTCCTGAGGATAATAAAGTCAATAACTTTATATGGAAAGGCCTCAATGCCTATTATTTATGGTATGACGATATGGATGACCTACAGGATTCTCGTTTCCAAACCCAAAAAGAAATCAATAATTTTACGAGCTCCAAAACCCCAAATAACTTGTTCGAAAGCCTCTTATTTGAACGTGGAACTACTGATAAATGGAGTTGGATTGTAAGTGATTACATTGCCTTAGAACAGTATTTTTCGGGTATTACCCAAAATAACGGTATGGAATTTGGCGTAAAATTAATATCATCTTCATCCAATCAAGCGTTTGCTTTTGTAAAGTATATTATTCCTAATTCAAACGCTTCTACACAAAATATTAACAGAGGTGATATTATTTATGGAATTAACAACACACCTTTAACTGAAGATAATTATAGAAGCTTGTTTTTAAACAATCAAACGTATACTTTAAACATGGGCACATTAACAATTAATGGCGGAAATGCGCAAGTTGTATCAAATGGCGTTGACATAACCTTAACAAAAGAAATTTTACAAGAAAATCCTGTACATAAAATTACCATTAACGAAGTTGAGGGACATAAAATTGGATATTTATGTTACAATCAATTTACGTCTAATTATGACACGCAATTAAACGATGCCTTTCTGCAATTAAAAAATGAAAATATTACGGATTTAGTCCTAGATTTACGCTATAATTCAGGTGGTTCTGTTAGAACAGCAATTCAGCTATCAAGTATGATTACAGGACAATTTTCTGGTGAATTGTTGGTGAAAGAAAAATGGAATTCAAAATGGCAATCCTATTTTGAAAATGAAAAACCAGAAGCTATTATTAATAATTTTGTAAATAAATTACATACAGGTGAAACACTAAACAGTTTGGGACTACATAAAATTACTGTATTAATTTCTGAAAGAACTGCATCATCTAGTGAATTGATTATTAATGGATTAATTCCGTACATTGATGTTGTTTTAATTGGCAAAAAAACCACAGGAAAATATGTAGGATCGGTTACGTTATATGATTCAGATAATTTTAGGCGTACAGATGATAGCTTAAACCCAAACCATCATTATGCTATGCAACCACTTGTTTTGGAAATTGTAAATAAATTGGATGAAAATGATAAAGATGGTTTTGAACCCAATCGATATTTACCAGAAGATTACACAAATATGGGAATTTTAGGTGATGTAAATGAGCCATTATTTGCCGAAGCAATTCAGGAAATTTTAGGTTTTCGTAGGAAAAATGAGAATACACAGTTACCAATAACATTTAAATCTGTATTTGATTCTAAGGAAATTTCACAATATCACAATACTATGTATGTTAATTTAAAATAGCCTTATGTTAAAAGCCTTATACATATTTGTTTTTTTTTATATCACGTCAAGTACGGCACAAAATGATACGATTGCAGTTTATTATGATATTGGTAAATACAAATTGACTAAGCAGAATAAAACAATTATACAAAATCAATTAGAAAAATTAACCGATAGTATAAAATACAATGTACAAATCATATCGAGCTGTGATTTTTTGGGTAGCAATACTCAAAATTTAGAATTATCGTCAAAAAGAGCTTCTATTGTAAAAGATTTATTATTTGAAAAAAATAATATTATTATTTCTTCAATTACCCAGAGAGGTGTTGGCGAATTGGATGCAGGAACAATTAAAAAGAAAAGTAGTGGTATTATCAATCATCGTAGAACTATGCTTATTTTTAAAAAGCAATCCAATTACGTTTTTGATGCCATTGCGTCATCAAAACCAGGTGAAACATTTGTAATAAAAAATATTGTATTTGATCCTGGAAGGCATTTTTTTAAAAAACGCTCCATAAAAGTTGTTAAAAAATTACTGAATGTTTTAAAAAAGAATCCTAATCTGAAAATAGAAATTAGCGGACATGTTTGTTGCGGTAAAGATCCAAATGACACAATTGATGCTTATGATAAAGACAGTGAAACCTATAATTTATCGCACAATAGAGCCAAGCATATTTATAAATATCTTGTATTAAAGAAAATCGATTCAACACGCTTAAAGTACAAAGGTTACGGTTTTAGAAAACCCCTAAAATTTCCCGAACTTACTGCAAAAGATAAATTAAATAACAGACGCGTAGAAATAAAAGTTTTAAGTAATTAATGTACTTTAGCCAAAATATGAAAGCTTAATTATGAGAATTGATAAATATTTGTGGTGTACCCGATATTATAAAACTAGAAACATAGCAACTGAAGCTTGTAAGAAAGGACATATAAAAATAAATGCTAAAAACGTTAAGCCTTCGAAAATTATATTTACTGGTGATAAGTTAATTATAAGAAAAAATCAGATAAACTACCAAATGGAAGTTATTGATGTACCAAAAAACCGTGTTGGTGCTAAGTTGGTTGATTTATATAGAAAAGACACGACACCAAAAGAAGCTTTTGCAAATATGGCTTTTTTAAAGGCTGCAAAAGATCACTATCGCAAAAAAGGTGAAGGAAGACCTACAAAAAAAGACCGTAGAGATATAGAAAATTACAATAATCAAGATTTTGAATCAATAGATTAGTAGATATGCAAATAGATAAACATTTTTGGAAAGAAAAATACGACTTACATAATATTGGTTGGGATGTTGGAGAAATAACGACACCAATTAAAGAATATATTGATCAACTCAACGATAAGAACATTAAAATACTAATTCCAGGCGCTGGTAACTCATATGAAGCCGCCTATTTACATAAACAAGGATTTAAAAATGTATATGTAATTGATTTAGTACAAATTCCGCTAGATAATTTATTAAAAAGAGTGCCTACTTTTCCAAAAGAACATATCATTAAAGGTGATTTTTTTGAATTAAATTTAAAATTTGATCTTGTGATAGAGCAAACATTTTTTTGCGCCTTGCCTCCTACTTTGAGAGTTAAATATGTTGATAAAATGAATACCATACTCAAAAAAAATGGTAAAATTGCAGGTTTATTGTTTCAGTTCCCTTTAACTGAAAAAGGACCGCCTTTTGGAGGAAGTAAACAAGAATACGAATCTATATTTTCAAAGTTATTTTCTTTAAAAACAATTAATACAGCATATAATTCTATTAAACCAAGAAAAGATAATGAATTGTTTATTATCTTTGAAAAAAAATAACAAATCGCCTTTCAATGTCAAAATCAATCATATTAACACACAATGATATAAAGCATAAAACACGTCGCATTGCTTTTCAAATTTATGAAAATAATAGTAATGAAACTGAAATTATTTTAGCTGGCATTGCATCAAATGGTTATTTATTTGCGCAAAATATTCAAAAAATATTGGAAGAAATATCGGATATCAAAGTAATATTATGTAAAGTTAATATTGACAAAAAACAGCCGTTAGGTACTGTAACGACTTCGTTATCAAATGACGATTATAAAAATAAATCTTTAGTTTTAGTTGATGATGTGCTTAACTCTGGTTCTACATTAATATATGTTATAAAACATTTTTTAGAGGTGCGATTGAAGCAATTTAAAACAGCTGTATTGGTGAATAGAAATCATAAAAAATATCCCGTAAAAGCTGATTTTAAGGGCATTTCATTATCAACTTCAATGCAAGAACATATAACGGTTTCTTTTTCCAAAAAAGAAAATATTGCTTTTATGGAATAATATAACTTACAATTTCCTCTACAACCTCTTTACTTGTTTTCCGAGACTTATCAACTTCCACATAATGATCTGCTTGTAAATAATAAAAATTCCTTTCAAAAAGATGTTTGGCAATAAATTCTTTCAATTCATCATCCTTTAAAGAACTAACTAATGGTCGTTTTTCTTTTTCGTTGATTAAATTTGAGAACAATACCAATGGCGATGCTTTCAAATAAATTGAAATTGAATTGTCTTTTATTAATTGAATATTATCTCCGTAACAAGGTGTTCCTCCACCAACAGAGAGAATAAACTCTTTTTCTTGAACCAAAATTTCTTTCAAATATTTTGTTTCAATTTTTCTAAAATAGATTTCACCTTTAGTTTTAAATAGTTCTGCAATACTTAAATTTTCTTTTTCCTCAATATAATCATCTAAATCTATATGAATAATTTTTAAATTTGACGCTAATTTACTGGCTATGAATGTCTTTCCACAAGCCATATAACCTAATATTACTATTTTCATATATTGAATATTTTAAACTCAAAAATAAGTTAAAAAAAATTAAAAAAAAAACTTGTTGGTTTAATAATTGATAGTATATTTGCAACCGCTAACGAAAAGAAATGACCTGGTAGCTCAGTTGGTAGAGCATCTCCCTTTTAAGGAGAGGGTCCTGGGTTCGAGCCCCAGCCCGGTCACAATAAGCTATTCATCATTTGGTGAGTAGCTTTTTTTATTAAATTTAGAATCAAGAATTTAATAAAATGCACCTATGGCGGAATTGGTAGACGTGCGGGCTTGAGGGGCTCGTGTCCTTACGGACGTGCAGGTTCAACTCCTGTTAGGTGCACTTTATATTTTATTTAACATCCATTTTATTAAATTAACTGTAACTTTGTTTTATGAAAAATAAACTCATTTTTTTAATTATATTCTTGCCGTTCGCAATGCTTTCTCAAGAAGTTGAAACAATTAAAAAAGACACATTACATACATTAAGAGGAGTTATAATTGATGTAAAATCAAGAGTTCCCTTAAAAAGTGCACATGTATTTAATTTAAATACAGTATCTGGTATGGTTACAAATAAAAGTGGTAAATTTTCTATTATTGCTAAAAAAAACGATACAATCCATGTATCGTTTATTGGGTATGAATCCGTTAAACTTAGAGTAACCAATGATTTACTTAAAACAGATGATTTAAAAATTGCCATTGACGAAAAAGCTATTGAAATGGATGAAATTGTTGTAAAATCGCATCATTTAGTTGGTGTTTTAGCAATTGATGCAAAAAGTGTCCCAGAAGTACGTCCAAAGCAAATTCACATTGAAGGTTTGGCTCAAACTTTTGAAATAGGTAAACCAAGATCTCGTAATTACGAATCCCCTTTAGCCGCTGTTTTTAACCCAATAGATTTTTGGTATGCTAAGTTAGGTAAGAAACCTAAGGAAATGAAAAAACTAAAAAAGCTAAGAGAGGAAGATGATTTAAAGGATATAATGAAACAAAAATTCGATAGAGAATTGATGTTAGAGTATTTAGATTTAAGCAGAGACGAACTTAATGAATTATTAAAAGACTGTAATCATTCCAAAAAGTTTATAAAAAAAGCGAGTGATTTACAAATTGTAAATGCTGTAATTAACTGTATTGAAGGACATAAAACAGTAAAGATTGGAAAAGTTAAAAAAGAGATTATTCATTTATCAGAAGAAGAACCTCCAACAACACCAACTAAAGATACTCAACCTGAAAATGAGTAAAGAAATTGTTTTTCCCTAAAACATTTTTGCATTCAATAGTTTTAATTACAACATAATAGCTTATTAGAGATAAATATATTCAAAAAAGCATTGAACTAAACGATTTGAATATGGTTAGTGTTTGGTAAAATAAGAAAATAATTAAAGGTTTCGCGAGTAGCCATATTTTAATTTTTTCTTTTCCTATTTTAATGCAAAATTGAAAATTCTGAGGACTTCATAAATATGTCTAAACTTCGGATAAACACAGGCAAAGCATTAAGTATTCTACAGCGTTAGGCAACGTTTATTTATTCTACAGGTTCTTTCAACAATCCTTTTGGGGTATCTTAACATTCAACTTATTTTCGTTTTCTAAATTTTCATATTCTGTATGAAATTCTTTTTTAGAATATTCATCTCTCAATTCCATAAATCCTTTGTCAATAATATCAACGATTATTTTTTACTTTTTCCAATAGTTCAACTTAACCTTTTCCTTATTTGGATTTTAGAATTTTATTTGAAATAAGTGTGGTTTCAAAATCACTTATGGCTATCTTAATATCATTTCCACTTTTTGAATAATATTCATTGTAACAGTCTTGTATTTTAGTTTCAATTCTCAGTTTTTGTGTTTTACACGAACTAATTAAAAATAAAATCAATAAGAGTTTAAATATGATTTTCAATTGGTTTTTTATGATGCCTTACGATTTATGTAAGCGTAGTTTCGGATTTAAAGGCTTTACCAATCAATTTATTACTAAACTTTTTTCAAAGATTCAAGCTTTGAGTTTATCACAAAACCCGCAATTACGTTTACATTTTGTTAGCTTGGGCTTTCTTCTTCATTCTTTATCTGATTATTTGACTAGCTCAGTTAATACTTGAGGGCTTCCTCCGTTAAATGTTCCTTTAATATTTACCAATTCTCTAATCTTTTTAAAATAATAATCATTATCAGTATGATTATAATGATTTACTGCAATATATGTCCCTTGCTTCCACATATCGCCTCCTAACTTACTTGCGTACCATTTGAAAATATCTAATTCATTTGTTGTTTCAAAATCTATATTTTCTATTTTCACTTTTTCGTTATAGATTTCATCTAAGTCTTTAGTTAAAAAATCATTAAAAAATTGACCAAAGACTGGGTGATTACTATTTATATCTCTTATAGTTTTATTCCAAAGTCCAAAATTAAAACGCCAATAATATGAAGCCCACTTTTTTTCCCAATATGCCCCATAAAACATTAAAACATTTCAGTAAAAATTATTTTCACTTTTTGTTTTATGAAAACGATAAATATCGTTTAACAACTGTTTTATTTGTTGTCCATTCCATTTATACCCACGTTGATATTCAGGAATGTTAAATTTTTTATCTTTTATATAATTACCAAATAAATTTTCAATATTATAAAGTAAATCTGCCATTTTATGTATTTATTATGCGGGTAGTAATATTTGTTATTAAAGGCTCTTGTATTAAGGATAGTTTTTAGCCTTGTAGCTAACTAACAAATATCAATATAATTAGATTAAAAAAAGCTATATTCTTTGTATATTCTATTTACTAATACTCGTTTTAATTATTTTAATTTCAGTTTGTAATTTCTTAATTTTTAAAGAGTCACGTTCCGCTTCTAACGCTTTGATTTTCTCTTTTAATGTGGAGTCTTTGATTTCCTCATCGCTATTTACATCTACAATTGGAACTATTTCATTTTTCTCTTTAAAGTCTATTAAATCTTGTTCTGAAGTATGAGTTTTAAAAAACTTAGAATTTGGTTCACTTTCTCTCCAAACTGAATTTAACTGTTTATAAATTACTTCATCCCATTGTTTTGGTTGTTTCACGTCAACCCAAATTACATCTCTAAATTCTACATCAACCAAAGCAACATCTGGTGTTGATGAACCATCGAACTTTTTACTATCTTCACGCTTTGCAGCAATTGTAGATAATACAAATAAGCGTCTTTTTCCTGCAATATCTTTAATGTATGGTCTAAATTCAACTGGTTTATTTAAATTCCAATCATATTCCTTACGCGATTCCATTACTTTTAAAGGCATTGCGGAAATTCCAGCCAAACCTTCTTTAGTTTTGGCATGATTGTAATACATCATATTTTTATTACCATCTGCCGGAATAAATACCGAATACGATAAACTTGTACGTTCCTCACCAATTGGCTCTAAACCAAACCAATGATACAATCCATTATAAGCTTTGTCATTTACGCCATTAAAATTAAAATCAGTTACAAATGGCTGTTGGTTTTGATCGTCAGATAAATCTGGTATTTTTACAGAAGTATGCATTTTCCAAGGTAATGGATCGGTAAATCCGCCTAAAAATTTCAAGGATTCAGCTTGTAAACGAGATACTTTTTCAGACAAGGTATTCTGACGCAATAAATAAGGATAATTTTTCATTTTATTCGCACTTATATACGTTCCTTTTCCAAATAATAAGCGTTCAAAATAATCTTTACTCGTGTGTTTTCCGTTATCAATAACCATAACACCTCCAAAAGTTGGGTATGGAAACAAAAAACCTTTCCATTTTACCAAACTCACTACTTGTACCCATTGTCCTTCGTCGTTTTTCATATAAAAAACTTCTTCGGGTTCTAAATTAATGTAGTGCCAAGGATTGAATTTTTGAACGACAGCATTGTAAGTATTCCGACTAAATTTTAATGATTCTCCAATAGAAAACGTTACTTTTTCACGATTATCACCTGCAAAACGTGGAAAAGCAGTTGTACTTGGCACAGAAAAAATTTCTTCAGTATTATCACCAATACGTTGCATTATGTATTCTTTAGCAGGCTGTACTGCCATTGTCCATCTATTTTCACCATCTACACGAACTAATTGTGGCATAGACACTTCTTCTGTTTCACCTATTGATTCATAAGCCATTGTAACTATATTATTGTAAGGCTGAATACGCTCATTTTGAGTTAAAGGTAATTTTACTATCTCTGTTAATTCTAAATTTTTATAGATATTATATTTTTGCATATACGCATACATTTTTGTTTTAGCACCTACAAAATAGAGTATTCCAAAAATTAATAGCATAATTCCAAAATTAATTATTCGTCCCATCGAACTCTCCGCATTACGAATTTTACGAATAGAAATATATAATACTAATGCTATAAATAGTATCATAAAAATATACTTTCTTAAAAATAAGACATAGGGTTGAAAATCATCACGCATTATAAATAATATGACAAACAATAAAATAGCCATCACTATTAATATGATTTTACTTTTTTTACTTTTATTCCAAAATCGTTTTAACATCTCTAATAATTTAATTGTTGATTTTTTTTATGAGTCTACCTAACTTATTGTCTTAAACTATAATAAACCTTTATCCTTTAGACGATCTCTCCCACTTTTTTTAGGGGTTTCTTTTTTTGATGTCTTTGTTTCTTTAACATTATTATCACGATCAAATTTATCTTCAATCGTTTCTTTTAAATCTTTTGCTTTCTCTTTTACATCATCTTTTAAATCATTCAAAAACCCTTTACCTTTTTCAATAGATTCATCAATAGAATCTTGTCCGCCTTCAATTTTATCATTTGTAAAAACTACTAATGAAGCAAAGTAAGTACCAACTAAAGCGCCCACAATATTTGAAGCTAATAATTCAAAACGAAAAGGTATTGGCGTTAAAACCTTTAACAATGCTGCAACAATTGTAAAAAGAGCCGCAATTACAACTAACCTAATTAAAAAAGGTTGTTGGTATAAAAATCCTTTTCTATCAGTTGACTTCATTTGCAAATTTTCTGCATGCGTGATTCGGTTTATTGTACGGTATAATTTGTTGTTTTTTGATTCTCTCCAATACATTAATATTCCAAATAAGGCAGAAAATGTAAAAAGTATTAATTCTAATATCATAATATTTATTTTTTGTGTTAATTTTAGTTTTTATTTAATATACCACTTTTTTTAATGTAATCAATTATCCAAATTCTATAGGATTCTCCCCAAGTTTCATAATTCTTATAAAAGGTATTTTTATCGTATTTAAACATCTTAAACGGATCTTTTGGTGCAACTTTTACCAATAATTTCCAAATTAAATGCTGCTCACTTTCTATCAAAGACGAATGTGGTTCATACATTGCTTCCAAAATATCCTCATAAATAAACGTCTTTATTTTTACATCATCATCAATATCAGATCGTTCTACATAGCGCTCCACACACATTAAATATTTACGTGCATCTATATCTAATTTGTTGAGATAATTCTTGTACAAATTTACATTATTTAAAATATCTTGCATTGGATGCGTTGTTTTTTTAAACAACTGAGCAAAAATATGTTTTTTAATTCGCTTGTAACGATCAGTTAAAATGACTTTATTTAAATTATAATGGATAACAACGTAGTCTTTTAACTTCATCAATAGTTCGTTATCATCTTTATGAAAGATAATAACATCATAGGTTGAATTTTTAATGGCTTTTTTTCGCCAAACTTCAGATTCAAAAACAAGTATTGGTGTTGGAAAATCTTTAAACACAAAAACACCTCCAAAAGCCTTGGTGTAAAAGGAAGTTGTTTCGTAATTTAATGTTGGTAAATCTAAATTACGCGTTCGTAAATCGCCATATTTCTTAACCGATTTTAATATTTTTTTATGTAATTTTTCATCTATAAAGTTATTGCCTTCATTAAAAACAGACACCAATTCCTGTTGATCTGCTTGAATTTTTTTTAAATCATTAATCAAATTAAAATGCAGAGTAATATTTT
>JAZGEV010000092.1:0-7121 GCA_036478895.1 Flavobacteriaceae bacterium
CAAGAATACTATCAAAATTAACATCATTAACAATCATTCAGTTTATTAATAAGTTTATCTTTGATAGAAATATAAATAATTTAAAAATTAGCATTATTTAAATGCACAACGGGTTACATAATGAAATATATATATACTATACTTGCTTTACTCTTTTTTATTACATCTTGTCAGAAAAAAGAAGTCGTTTCCAATGACATTCAAGAATTACAAGAGCAAAAAAATGCAATAAAAACACAAATAGATAGCTTAAGTAAAAAATTAAAAACTATTGACAAAACTCTTACAAAATTAGACAACACAAAAAAGTTGCAAGTAGTAACTATTTTACCTGTAAAACAAGGAATTTTTAAACATTTTATAGAAATTCAAGGCATGGTAAAAGCAGATAAAAACATTGAAATAAGACCTGAACTAGGTGGAACTGTAAAAGCAATTTACATCAAAGAAGGACAGCGGGTTTCTAAAGGGCAAACATTGGTTCAATTGGATGATGCAACGGTAAGAAATAGTATTACTCAGCTAAATACGCAGTTGACATTAGCAAAAACTACTTTCGAGCGCCAAGAGCGCCTTTGGAAACAAAAAATCGGTTCTGAGATGCAATTTCTTCAGGCAAAAGCTCAAAAAGACAATTTGCAGAATAACTTAGCAAGTCTAAAAACTCAAGCTCGTAAAATGAAAATTATTGCTCCTTTTAGTGGAGTAGTAGATGAAATATTTCCTAAAAATGGTGAATTAACCAGCCCACAAATGCCTGTTGTTAGGTTACTAAATTTAGCGAATGTCTATGTTGAGGCTGAAGTAACCGAAACCTATTTACCTACTGTAAAAGCTGGAACGGAAACTCATATCTCTTTCCCATCAATACATAAAGAAGTTGATGCTAAAATTGCACAAATTGGGAATTATATAAATCCTGAAAACCGTAGTTTTAAAGCTAGAATTAATCTCTCAAATAAAGATAGGTTAATCAAACCCAACTTATTGGCAGATTTAAAGATATTAGATTTTAAAGCTAATGGCATTATCATTCCAGCAACTCTGGTACAACAAGATCAAAATGGAGCGAATTATGTTTTTGTAATTGATACTACAAACGAAGAAAATAAAGTTGTAAAAAAAATGGTTACTATTGGCAATGAATATAATCAAGAAGTCTTTATAAATAAAGGATTAAGCAAAAATGACACCCTAATTAATGCTGGGGCTAGACTTGTAAAAGCTGGAGAAATTGTTGACACAACTACAAAGTAACCTATATAATTATGAGTAAAGTAGAAAGAGAATTTAAATTGTCAACATGGTCTATATATAATAAAATGACTGTGTTTGTAATCATTGCAATGATATTCTTTGCTGGTATTTTTGCATACCAAAGCATGCCTAGAGAGGCATTTCCAGAGATTGTTGTGCCTGAAATTTATGTGGCAACGCCTTACCCTGGTAATTCAGCGCTGGATATTGAAAAACTAATTACGCGCCCAATAGAAAAAGAGATTAATGGAATTTCTGGCGTAGATGAAATCATATCTACATCTATTGAAGGGTTTTCATCTATACAAGTAAAATTTGATTTTAGCGTAACACCCACTGAAGCCTTACGAAAAGTAAAAGATAAAGTTGATGCTGCACTATCTGATAAAGATTTTCCTAAAGACCTACCAGCCGATCCTACAGTACAAGAGTTAAATTTTGCCGAATTAATGCCCATTATGAATATCAATTTATCTGGTGAATTCTCTATGAATCAGCTTAAAGAATACGGTGAGTATTTAGAAGATGAAATTGAAAAAGTTCCTGAAATATCTAAAGTTGATATTAGAGGTATTCAAGATAAAGAGATTGAAATTAGTGTTGACCTCTACAAAATGCAAACTTCTGAGATAAGTTTTAATGATATTGGTGCTGCTATTCAGAATGAAAACATGACCATTTCTGGTGGTGATTTACTTGAAAACGGACTACGAAGAAATGTTCGTGTAATAGGGGAGTTTAAAAGTGCTAGAGAAATTGAAAATATTATTGTAAAGCAAGAAAAAGGGAATATTGTGTATCTCAGAGATATTGCTATTGTTCGTTTTAAAGAACAAGAGAAGGATAATTATGCCCGTGAATTTTCACAGCCTGTTGTGATGTTAGATGTAACCAAACGAGGTGGTGAAAACTTAATCAATGCTTCAACTCAAATTGATTCAATTCTTGCAAAAGCCAAGGCATCTTACTTCCCTTCTAACTTGTATATTTCTAAAACGAATGACATGACTAACGATACCAAAACAATGGTAGCCGATTTGGAAAACAGTATTATTTTAGGTGTTATTTTGGTTGTGATAGTACTCCTTTTCTTTTTGGGGGTTAGAAATGCCCTTTTTGTAGGTATTGCAATTCCTTTATCTATGTTTATATCATTTATCATCTTAAATGCATTAGGCGTAACATTAAATATGATGGTATTATTCTCATTGGTATTAGCTTTAGGTATGCTGGTTGATAATGGTATTGTAGTAGTAGAAAACGTATATAGATTATTAGATGAGGGCTATTCAAAAATTGATGCCGCTAGATTTGGTGTTGGTGAAGTTGCTATGCCAATTATTGCTTCTACTGCAACTACATTAGCCGCATTTTTACCTTTGGCTTTTTGGCCTGGTATGATGGGTGAATTCATGAAATATCTACCAGTTACCCTTATTATTGTATTAGGGTCATCATTATTTGTTGCCTTAGTTATCAATCCTATGCTCACTTCTGTTTATATGAAAATTAAAGAAGACGAAGTTGATTTTAATAAACTATTAAAATATAGTATGCTATTAATAGGTATTGGCGTATTAATATTGGCTGCAGGTATAACTTTAGAAATAAAAGGATTAAATGCACTTGGATTATTATTCATATTAACTGGATTACTAAGAATAATTAATACGAAACTATTAACACCAGCCACGGCATGGTTTCAGAATAAATTGTTGCCTAAATTAGAAAGTCTTTATGAAGGTATTCTAAAATTTGCTCTCTATGGTATAAGACCAAAATTATTTGTTTTTGGCACCTTTGGTTTGTTAATTTTATCATTTGTATTATTCGCAGCCTTTCCTCCAAAAGTACTTTTCTTTCCAGATACACCTCCCAAACAAGTTTATGTTTATTTAGAATACCCCATAGGTACAGATATAGAAGTTACCAATAACCTTTCTAAAGAAATTGAAAATAAAATTCAAAACCATTTAAAAAAGTACGAGATAGATGGTGATAATTTTTTGATTACCTCTGTAATTGGTCAGGTTGGTGAAGGTACTGGCGATCCGAATCAAGGTCAGCAAGGAGGTAATACGCCTAACAAAGCACGTATTACTGTAGACTTTGTGAAATTTATGGATAGAGATGGCACAAACACGTATGATGTGCTGATGGAAATTAGAGAACTACTCCATGGTTTTCCAGGTGTAAATATCACTGTTGATCGTCCTGAAGACGGACCTCCAACGGGAGCACCCATAAATATTGAAGTAAGCGGAGATGATTATGAACAATTATTATACGCCGCAGAAGATATTAGACAATTTATTAATGATGCTAATATTTTAGGCATTGAAGATTTAAAATTAGACGTAGAACAAGGTAAACCTGAACTTCCTATTATAATTGATAGACAAAAAGCGCGTCGCTTAAATATCTCAACTGGTCAAGTTGGTGATGTGCTACGCACATCATTATTCGGAAAAGAAATTTCTACTTTTAAAGATGGAGAAGATGATTATCCAATAAACATTAGATTAATGGATAAATATCGATACAATAAAGATGCTTTAATAAATCAAAAAATTACATTTAGAGACCAAAGCACTGGTAAAATTGTACAAATTCCTATTTCGGCAATTGCACATGCTGAGACTTCTTCAACCTTTAGTGCTGTAAAACGTAAAGATTTAAATAGAGTAATTACTATTTTTTCAAATGTATTGGAAAATTATAACGCAACAGAAATAAACGATCAAATTAAAACAACACTAGACAATTACACTTTACCAAAAGGAGTTTCTTTTTCTTTTACAGGTGAACAAGAAAAGCAAGCCGAAGAAATGGCTTTTTTGAGCAAAGCGCTGTTAATTGCTGTATTTTTAATCTTTTTAATTTTAGTAGGGCAATTTAATTCTACTTCTACTCCAGTTATTATTTCAATAGCCGTTATATTAAGTTTAATTGGTGTGTTATTAGGTTTAATAATTTTTAGAATGGAGTTTGTTGTTATGATGACTATGATTGGAATTATCTCCTTAGCTGGTATTGTTGTAAATAATGCTATTGTATTGATTGATTACACCTTGCTAATTATGAAAAGAAAACGTTTAGAAAATGGGTTTGCTGAAAATGCTTTTACCAAAGAATTAATTTACGAAAGTATTGTTGAGGGTGGTAAAACACGTTTAAGACCCGTTTTGCTAACAGCTATAACAACTATTTTAGGTTTATTACCATTAGCTATTGGTATCAATATAAATTTTATGACTTTATTTACAGAGTTTGATCCTCATTTTTATATAGGAGGTGAAAATGTTGCTTTTTGGGGACCAATGTCTTGGACTATTATTTTCGGATTAACCTTTGCAACATTTTTAACATTGATTATTGTTCCTGTATTATTAAGTTTACTTACAAACTTTAAAGCAAGAGTATTTAAACGTTTTGTGGTTGAGGAAAATAACCTAAAACCTGGGTTAACTAAAAGTTCTTAAACTACCTCGACCCAAGGTGTCCGGGAACCTGCCTTTCCAACAGGTAGACTTTACCCTTTTTGGCTATCGCCTGCCTTGCGATTAAAACCAAAAACCAATATTTAAAAACCAGTAGTTTTTGTTTGTGTCTGGCGACCATGAATATTTAATTTCTATAGGACCTATAAAAGAATCTATACCATAGCCAACCGCATAACCTGATTTTATATCATCAAATAAATCAAGATCTTCAACCACATCTTGTTCAATTCTTGCGAAATTTCCTATAAAAGACACATGATTATCTTTAAAGAGTTTATATCGTAGCATAAAGGTTGACTTTAAAAATGAATCGTCACTTAAGTCTGCTACATCATAACCATAGAAGGAAGTAAAATTATCGGGGAAACTTTCGTTATAACCACCTAAAACAAATCCGAAAATATTTGATGAACTATCTCCAAAAGAAATTCCAGCTTCAGATATATATTGGAAAGTTAGCTTATCAAAAAAAGTATGTGCATAGCCTATTTTACCATATAAAACAGAAAAAGGTTCAAACTCTTCATTAACAAAACTAGGGTCTAAATCAAAATTTGTATTTGATGAAAACAATGTTGCTCTGTAATTAACCTCTAAAAAAAATCCCTTTTTTGTGAAATATTTTCTATCGTAAGTATCTATTTTAAATTTAGAAAATACACTGTAGTATGAGTTCTTATCAATATAATTCTTAACAATTTCGTCAGTAATTAAAACCTCATTAAAAATTCGTAAATTTTTATGTTCTGCTCCTATCCGTAAAGCTGTACTATTACTAAATGTCCGCTGTAAAAAGAGTTGTGTATTAAAATCTTTATATTCAATTGGTGTTTTAGTTACTGGTGTCTGACCCTCATCAAAATCAGTAAAAAAACTTTTTTTAAACTTACTAAATCTGGAATTTATCCCAAAACTCCAATGAAAACCATTGTCAATAAAATAATCTATATTATACCTTAAGTTATCTCCTAATACTAAATCAGCTGAAAAAAAATCATTTTTAAACAAGGCATGCTTTGAAGTGTAATTCAATAATACTCCCGTATTATATAAATCATCATAATGTGCACTTAACTGTATAAATCTAGAGGCATCTTCTTCTTTAAGTTTTAAATGTAACTCCAACTCATCAGCATGAATAAACTTATATTGAATGCTTTTAAAATTACCTGTAGCCGATAAACCATTAATACCTTCAATAAATTGAGTATAGGTAATTGAATCTTTTTTATAATTTAATTTACCTAGAACGTATGCTCTTGTGTAATTTCTATTGCCTGATATTTTTAGTTTATGAATTAAAAATTTGTCTTTTGCTGAATGCTTAATTTTAGTTGTTTCATTATTTACTTTCTTTTGTTGATGTTTTGCAATATCTCTGATAGCTTCAAATTGTTTATTACCTACTTCTTCTCCTTTATCAATAATTTCGCCTACTTTATCAAAAGAAACTAC
Organism: Flavobacteriaceae bacterium; assembly: GCA_036478895.1. GTDB lineage: Bacteria > Bacteroidota > Bacteroidia > Flavobacteriales > Flavobacteriaceae > S010-17. Next base: position 6,216 of record JAZGEV010000092.1, read on the forward strand.
ATTATAATCACTAATGTCAGGATGTAAATACAGATCTGTATTTACTCGTTTATCATCAACATCATCATACATTTGAAAACTGGCAATTTGCATAATTATTTTTGGTGCAGAATTTAAATCTTCTCGTGATGCTAATTTATCTTGTACATCAACACCAATAATAATATCAATACCTATTTTCCTCATAATATCTACTGGAAAATTATTTACAATACCGCCATCTGTCAATAATTTACCATCAATCACTACAGGGTCTAACAATGTTGGGAAAGAGCCACTTGCTCTAATAGCTTCTGCCAAAGATCCAGTTTCTAAAATTTCCATTGTTCCTGTTTCTAGGTTGGTTGCTACACAAAAAAAAGGAATGCTCAACTCTGAAAAATCAGTAATATCATGAACATGCTCAGTTAATTCTGATAAAACATTAAATAAGTTTTGCCCCTTAGAAACTGCTGATGGTAGTAAGATTTTACGTTTATGAATGGGTAAAGTTAATGCATACTTTTCATCTGTCTCTTTTTGATAAATAGATTTTGATTTTCTTGGTAAAATATCTTGTCGCAATTTATTATAATCAAAAGATTTAAGAATAGAGTCTAATTCATTTGCAGTATATCCAGAAGCGTATAAGCCCCCAACTACTGCTCCCATACTGGTTCCTCCAATATAATCTATCCGTACTCCTGCCTTTTCTAATACTTTTAATACACCTATATGTGCAAAACCTTTAGCACCTCCACCACTTAATACCAAACCTACTTTTAGGTCTCTTTGTCCTAAACCTACTTGTTGAGAGAGCATAGCTTGCACCTGCAAAAAACATAGGATAAAAATAAATTTTCTAAGCATGTTAAGGTTCTGATTATTCTTTACTATGATAATAATTATACACTTTGGTTGCGCGTG
>JAZGEV010000093.1:0-14546 GCA_036478895.1 Flavobacteriaceae bacterium
TTATATCTACACCAATAGCTTGCGCTAAATGTGTTTTACCTAAACCAACACCACCATAAATTAATAATGGATTAAAAGATGTTCCTCCAGGCTTATTTGCAACTGCAATTCCTGCAGAACGTGCCAATCTATTTGAATCACCTTCTATAAAATTATCAAAATTATAATTTGGGTTTAATTGAGATTCAATTTTAACTTTTTGAATACCAGGTATAATAAATGGATTTCGTAATTCTCTTTTATCAATATCTAATGGAACTGTAATGCCCTGAGAATTGAACGGTTTTCTATCCGAACTTGGAACTTTAATAGTATGTGGATTTTTACTGCCATATGTATTTTCCATACGGACATCGTAAATCAATTTTGCATCTTCACCTAATTCTTTGGTTAAAGCAACTCGTAAAATTTTAATATAATGTTCTTCTAACCATTCATAAAAAAACTTACTTGGCACTTGAATTGTTAAAGCATTGCCATCTAGCTTTACAGGAACAATTGGTTCAAACCAAGTTTTATACGCTTGCGACTTAATATTATCTTTTATAAAAGATAAGCATTTTTCCCAAACAGTGGTCGCATTATTGGTCATTCGAAGAATTATTATTTTGTTGGTTAGGGGTTGAATATTTGTTAAAAATAGCACTTATTATTAACACTACAAAAATGTAAATAAATTCTCTTATAAAAAAATGTTTTAGCTATTGTTTTATAACTTTTTTTTTCGTATAAAAATACATATTTCACTCAAAAAAACCCTAAGTGATTTAAAACTTAAGGTTTATCGTTTTCTATAAAATACTTTATTCTAAAAAAAATAATTAATTATTTCCTAAAATTAAAGGCATTCCATCTTTTCCACCTACAATTACAACTTTTGAATTTGGTGATTCAGATAATTTTAAGGTTGCTTCAATTCCTTTGTCTTTTAAAATTTTATCTGTAAGCGATGCACTTAATATTCTATTTGCATCTGCTTTACCTTGCGCCTCAATACGTTGCTTTTCAGCTTCTTTCTTTGCTTTCTGTAAACGAAATTCATATTCCAAAAACTCTTGCTCTTGTTTCAATTTACGTTCAATTGCTTCCTTAATAGTTGGTGGCAAAGTTACATCTCTTACCAAAACATCATTAATTTGTACATATTGTTTTACAGCTTTAATTCTTATTTCTTCAAAAATTTCTTTTTGAATAATATCTCTTTTAGAAGAATATAATTGTTCTGGTGTATAACGTCCAATTACTGAACGCGATGCAGAACGAATCTCAGGAATTATAACTACTTGATCATAATTTTCTCCTTTAGTTTTATGTAGCAATCCTATTTCATCTACTTTTGGTTGATATAATACAGATACATCTAATTTTATTTCCAATCCATTTGATGACAACACTTCCATGTCTTTTATAAACATATTTTGTTGTCTTATGTTGTAAATATCAACTTTATTCCAAGGTGCAACAATGTGAAAACCTTCTCCTAATGGCGGTTTATCTGTTACTACTCCGCCGTCAAAACGTTTCCATAAGATACCTTGTTCACCTCTATCTACGGTTACAAATGATTTTGAAAATAGAACGATAGCTATTAAAGCTAGTAATATCATTGGGAAAATTCCTTTAGGTATTTGCGGCAATTGTGGTTGTTGTTGTTGTCTCATAATATGTTATATTTAAATTATTATATTTTTTTTATTTGAATTACAAATATACTCCATTTACTTTAATTGAGAATACATCTTTATATTACTTTATACGTAACCTTTAAATTTACGTGTAAACCATTCTAAACTCAATAGAAAAGCGATAATACCTAAAAGCCATTTCCAATCAATCAAAGGGGTTACTTTTTCTTTAGTTTTTTGAATAGCTTTATATTTATCATCATCAATTAAATTTTTAAATAGTGTATTAATTGTATTTACTGAGAAAAGCTGTCCTTTTGAATTCTCAGCTAACTGATTTAGCATTTTCACATTAGCACTTTCAAACTGCTCTTCTATATTGTAGTTAAGGATTGTGAAATTACCTGTAACTTTATTCTTTTGAAGCTCATCAGTTATTTTATAAGAATAATTTCCTGCTTTTAAATCGGTTATATTAACGCCATAATTATTGTTTTCTAATGCAAGTGGGTATTTTATGATTTTGTTTGTATTTTTGTTTTTTACTGTAATCCATAAATTAGCTGTAGCATTAAACTCAAAATTGGCATCGTAAAAATGAGCCTTTACATTAACGTTCTCATTTGCATAAAAATAAGGTTTGTTTTCAGCATCCAATAAGCTAGAACGCTTGTTAGACGCTAAATATTGAATCAGTTTATTTACAAAACCATCAAAGGGCTCAAAAGATTTTTTTTCAACAAAACTACTCATTCGCCAACGCCAACTATGTTCACCAAACAAAACCGCACCACGCAATTTATTTACTTCAAACGTTGCCAACAAAGGCTGTTTTGTAATAAAACTACCAATTTGCTGATGTAATAATGTTTCAAATGGTATGGTAAATGACACATCTCCAAAATAATCTGTAATTGGTGAAAATGTCTCAAATCCTAAGTTTTTGGTTAAATAGGTTGAAAAATTATCATTAAATGCAGACAAGTAATCTTCTGTTTTCTGAATTGCTTTTTTAGAAAAATAAGCCTGATTATTATTTAAAAAATTCCAATTTGTTTTTGATCCTGTAATGATAAAAAAATTCTTGTTATTTAATTTAAGCGTATTAAAAACAGTTTTGAATTTTAAATTTGGCTGATACAAAATAAGCATTTGATAATCTTCAAAATTTATAATATCGGTTGGTTTTTTGACAACTAACACTCTTTGCTTGTTGCTTTCTATGCTGCGCTTAAGCATACCAATATCGGGATGAATTATGCTAGAAATTAATGCTATTTTTGATTTTTCATTAATCACTTCTACTGAAAAATCTTTCGTATTATTTATTCTGTTTTTCTCATCTTTTAAATACGAAACATGTGCTTTATATTCGTGAAAGCCAACTGAATTTGCTGGAATATGAAAGGATAATTGTGCCGAATTATTTTTTGAATTCAATACAATGTTCTTTGAATAAACAACTGCATTGTTTTCTGTAATTGTAAATTTAGCTTGCACGTTTTTTGCATTTCCTTCATATAAAATAAATGCTTCTATAGGGAATTTATGTTTTAAATAGGCGTATTTATTAACGTTTAATTGTGTGATTTTAATATCTTGATACGTAACAGTATCTCCTACTACTACTGGATAAATTGGATGTTTTGATAGGAAATTTGTATAGTTTACACCTTTTGTTTGGTTACCATCAGAAATCAAAATTGTAGGCGCAATACTGCCTTTATAAAGTTTGGATACATCAACTAAAGCCTTATTAATATTTGTTTCATTTGCTTTAAAAAACAAACTGTCTGATTGCTTAACAATATCAGAAAATGAATAAAAATCTAATTTAAATTTATCAGTTAAAGCTTTATTGTTTTTAATATCTAACAAAATGCGTTTTACATTGTTAGCTTGTTTTAGCTTTGTAATAGACTTGGAATCATCGGTTAAAACAACCAAACTTGGTTTTACTGTTGTTATTATTTGTTTTTTAATCTTTGGATTAATTAATAAAACCAAAAGTAAAAGCACCGATAAAAAGCGCAATAAAAACAAAAAGTAATTAACCTTACTTTTTGTTTTTACTTTAAATAAATATTGAAAACCTGCTATAAGGAATGCAATAAAAACTGCTGCAACAAGGGAGAATAATACTGTATTTGACATTTTTTATTATTTCCAATTAAAATTCAGCTATGGTTTTTTTAATAATATTTATACATTCCATTAATTGTGTTTCTGTCATAACTAATGGTGGTGCAAAACGAATAATATTACCATGCGTTGGTTTTGCTAACAATCCATTATCCCGTAATTTAATACAAATATCCCAAGCTGTAGAACTTTCTTCTGTATCGTTTATTAATATTGCATTCAATAAGCCTTTACCTCTAACCGATTTTACCAAATCATTTGTATTTGCAAAAGCTGTTAATTCTTTTCTAAAAATTTGACCTAATTTTTCTGCATTCTCAGCTAAGTTTTCATCTTTTACAACTTCTAATGCTGCAATTGCAACAGCTGCTGCTATTGGATTACCTCCAAAAGTTGAGCCGTGTTGTCCTGGTTTTATAACATTCATTATTTTATTATTTGCCAAAACTGCCGAAACAGGATATGCTCCACCAGATAATGCTTTTCCTAATATTAAAATATCTGGTTTTACATTTTCATGATCTACTGCTAATAATTGACCTGTACGTGCAATACCTGTTTGTACTTCATCGGCAATGAAAAGAACGTTATATTTTTCACACAAGGCTTTTGCTTTGGTTAAATAACCTTCACTTGGTACATATACTCCAGCTTCACCTTGTATTGGCTCTACAAGAAAACCTGCCACATTTTTTGTGTTTTTTAAAGTGTTTTCTAATGCATCTAAATTATTGTATTCTATTTTGACAAATCCTGGTGTGTATGGTCCGAAATTTTTACGTGCATCTGGATCGTTAGAAAAAGATATAATTGTTGTTGTTCTCCCATGAAAGTTATTTTCACATACAATTATTTGAGCTTCATTTTCTTTTATACCGTTTACCTCATATGCATATTTTCGGCATAATTTAATAGCTGTTTCTACTGCCTCTGCTCCTGTATTCATTGGTAACAACTTATCAAAACCAAAATAATCAGTTGCAAATTTTTCATATTTACCCAACATATCATTATAAAATGCTCGTGATGTTAGGCTCAATGTTTTTGCTTGATTGGTCATTGCATCCACAATTTTTGGATGACAATGTCCTTGATTTACAGCAGAATAAGCTGATAAAAAATCATAATATTTTTTTCCTTCTACATCCCAAACATGAACACCTTCACCTCTACTTAATACTACTGGTAATGGATGGTAATTATGTGCGCCATGTTTATCCTCTAATGCTATTGCTTCTTTTGATGTCATAATATATGCCTTTTGATTATTCCTTTTTGAATGAATCTATTATTTTAATTATTTAACGTTGCTTTTTTCACTTTCCTAAACATAAAATACAGTCCAATGGCTATCATTGGAATTGATAATATTTGCCCTGTATTGAATGGACCAATCATATCTTCTCTAGCATCAATTTGTGCTTCTTTAAAGAATTCTATCACCAATCTTACAGTCCATAAAAATACCATAAACATCCCAAATAAATACCCTGGCTTGTCTTTTTTATTTGTTTTCCAATAGACATACCATAAAATTGCAAATACAATGACGTAACTCAATGATTCATAAATTTGAGTAGGATAACGGTTTGGAACTTCTGCTAGATACGATTTAAATCGTGGACTTGAGCCAATTAATTCATAGGCTCTTTCTGTAGTCTCGGCTTTTGTAATAAAAATAGCATCTTTAGAATTATATGTATCTCTTATAAATTTAAAGCCAAAATCTGAATTAGTTACTTTTCCAACAATTTCTGAATTCATTAAATTTCCAATTCTAACAAATGCTGCACCAATTGCCGATGGAATTACAGCGCGATCTAATATCCATAACAAGGATTTGTAGTTGTATTTACGTGTGTATAAATATAAAGCAAATATAATTCCTATTATTGCTCCGTGACTTGCTAATCCTCTAAAACCAATAAATTCATATCCTTTAATTAATCCAAATAACATTGAAGATGTTTCGTTTTCAGAAATGGGTAATAAAATTTCGGAAAGGTGGTTTTTATAATATTTCCAATTGTAAAAAAACACTTCTCCAAGCCTTGCTCCTACTATTGTAGCAATGACTACATACATAAAAAGCGGTTCAATGTATTCTTCTTTTACACCTTCATTTTTATAGATTTTTTTTAGTAAATAACCACCTAATAGAAAGGCAATCACAAACATTAATCCATAGTAACGAATCGACAAACCAAAAATATTAAATAATTCGGGTGATGGATTCCAGTTTACACTTAATTGTATCATTTATCTTAATTTATTATTTATTTAGGTATATAACATTTATATTTCTTAAGGTACAGGATCGTAACCCCTTTTTCCCCAAGGATGACAGCTAAAAATTCTGATAACTGCTAATTTACCACCTTTTAATAACCCGTGTTTTTTTAATGCTTCTGCCGAATAATGAGAACACGTAGGTTCAAAGCGGCAACTTGCTGGTGTATATGGCGAAATGGCTGCTTGATAAAAGCGAATTATTAATAAAAACGGATATGTTAGTATTTTTTTAATTACTCTTATTTTAATTGTTGATAGAAAACGTTGTGCCTTCTCGTCCATCTTTTAATTGTACGCCTTTTTCTAGTAACTTATCTCTAATTTCATCAGATAAAGCATAATTTTTATCAGCTTTAGCTTTGTTTCTCATTTCTATAAGCATATCAACAACGCCAGTTAGTTTATTGGAATTTGAATTATTTAGCTGTGCTTTTTCTAACCCAAGCACATCAAAAACAAATGCTTTTAAGGTTGTATTTAAATTTTCTAAATCTATTGCTGTTATAGTTTCTTTTTCATCTTTTATTAAATTGATGAATTTTACTGCTTCAAACAATTGAGCTATTAAAATTGGCGTATTAAAGTCATCATTCATAGCATCATAACACTTTTGTTTCCAAGACTCTATAGCTACAGATGATGTTTTTGAAGCTTTCAATTTATTCAAATTATTAACTGCATCCATCAAACGATTAAATCCTTTTTCTGACGCCAATAAAGCATCGTTAGACAAATCTAACACACTAGAATAATGCGCTTGCATCATAAAGAAACGTGTAACACTTGGCGAAAACGCTTTGGATAAAATTTTGTTATTACCGGCATAAATCTCGGCAGGTAAAATATAATTCCCTGTAGATTTTGACATTTTTTTACCATTTAGGTTAAGCATATTTGTATGCATCCAATAATTTACTGGCGCCTTATGGTTACAGACTTGTGCTTGGGCTATTTCACACTCATGATGTGGAAATTTTAAATCCATGCCACCGCCATGAATATCAAATTGTTCACCTAAATATTTTGTACTCATTACGGTACATTCTAAATGCCATCCTGGAAAACCATCAGACCAAGGCGAATTCCAACGTTGAATATGCTCTGGATCTGCACGTTTCCATAACGCAAAATCTTGTGGGTTCTTTTTGTCCGATTGTCCTTCTAATTCTCTTGTGTTTTCAATAGCATCTTCTATAATTCTTTTGGACAGGATTCCATAATTATTGGTTTCGTTATATTTTAATACATCAAAATACACTGAGCCATTGACAACATAAGCTAAATTAGCATCCAAAATTTTCTGAATTGCTTCTATTTGTTCTACAATATGACCTGTTGCTGTTGGTTCTATACTTGGAGATAATAAATTATATTGTTTTAAAACATCGTGAAAATCTACAGTATATTTCTGTACAACTTCCATTGGTTCTAATTTTTCTAAACGTGATTTTGCTAAGAAAACATCTTCTGCATCATCTGTTAAATGACCTGCATCAGTAATATTTCTTACGTATCTTATTTTATAACCTAAATGCAATAAGTAACGATAAATCATATCAAAACTCATAAAAGTACGTACGTTTCCTAAATGCACGTTACTATAAACTGTTGGACCACAAACATACATCCCAACAAATCCGCTGGTTATAGGTTTAAAAAGTTCTTTTTTTCCGCTAAGTGTATTTTGAATTTTAAGTGGTTGCATTTGAGTCATTTTTCGAATGTCAAATATAGAATAATCTCACATTAACATTGATAAAATATTGGTTAAATTATTTTCGATCTTCAAACTCCACAAAAGTCTCTAAAGCGACTAAAGTTGTATGCATATATTGTCTAAATTCTACATCACTTCCTACTTTTTGTCGACCGCGTTCATATGCTCCAAAAGAACCATCATTATTTTGACGTCTTATTAAACGGTTAAATGATTTTTTAAAAGCTGGTGTTTTTGTATCTCCAATTAATACTTGACATGTTAATAATTCAGCAACAATATCATCGTTAAATTTTTGCTCAAATTTTTGAATTATTTGAGGTAAAATCTCTTTTAAATAGCTAATGTCTTTTTTTGTAAAACGGGTTTGTGTTTTTTTATTTCCATAATCAAAAGCAGCAAATAAAAAGTGTGTTATATTATAGGCTTTCGATCGGTTATAAAAAGAGATTGGTTGTCGAGTAGTTATTGGACCTTTTAATCGTTTTGCTTCTCTTAAAATAATGGGCTTTTTAATTTTGAAATAGTCGTAATATTTATCAAAAACTGCACGCTGCCATTCTCCACGAATTTTCATATGATCATCCATTCTTTTTTGCACTTTTTTTAGCTCACTTTCATAAAATTTTGTGTCAAATTTCATTTGTTGTAACAACCATAAAATTCGCATATAAGACATACTGTTTTTCTTAAACAAACGGTCATCTACTGATGCCATATTATGAAAAGCTGGCTTCAATGTTTTTTCATAAAACGGTTTTAATCTTTCTCTAATTTTATTTTTCTTAATATCAGATTTTGCTGCTTTATCCAACTTTAAATACAAGCCCAAAAATTCTGCCAAGAATTTTTTATCTGGCAATCCTTTTTCTCTAATATAATCTAAATCAAAATTTAAATTATCCGCAAAACTAGTTGTACGTTCTATTACTTTATCATACGTATTTGCACCAACTTTAGATTTTGGCCGAATTGTTTGTGTTTTTTTAACAACTGGTTTTTCTTGAATAACTTTATTATTAACATTTTTGTTTTTACAATTAGTTAATAGTAATAGCAATATCACTACGCTTATTTTTCTTATAAATACATTCATTTTATTAAAATTTAATTGTTTTTATTGGGGTTATTTTACTTACCATCATAGTTGGAATTATCAACATTAAAATACACAAAAATAGTGTTCCTAAGTTTAAAACTAAAATATATCCAAAATTAATATATACGGGCACTTTATTTACAAAGTAATGTTCGGGATTTAAAGTAATAAATCCAAATGATTTTTGAAGCAATAATAATCCAATTCCTATAACATTTCCCCAAAATAAGCCTTTTAATATGATATAGGCTGCATTATAAAGAAATATTTTTCGAATACTTCTATTAGAATTTCCCAACGATTTTAGTATACCAATCATTTGTGTTCGCTCCAAAATTAAAACCAACAATGCTGTTATCATATTAATTCCAGATATTATAATCATAATAAAAATAATCATTCTAATATTAACATCAAACATATCTAACCATTCAAATAAGTTTCTATTCTTATCTGCTATTGTTCTTGAATTTAATTTTGGATCAATATTCTCATATATTTCAATGCCTTTAGCCGGAAGTTCATCAAAATCATCAACAAACACTTCAAAACCACCAACCTCATCAGCTTGCCATTTATTCAACCTTTGAATGTGTTTTATATCGCCCAAAAGATAGGTTTTATCAAATTCCATAACACCAGAACTGTAAATTCCTACAACTTTAAATGAGCGCGCTTTGGGCTGTTTCACTGTATTAATATTAAAATTTTGGTCATTATTGTTTGCTTGTTTTACAAACCACATAGAAAATTTATCTCCTACTTTCAAACCCAAACGATTTGAAACTAATGTTGAAATCAAAACTTCATTGGATGGTTTATCTGATAAATTTGGTACAGAACCATTTACTAAATATTCCTTAAAAAAAGACCAATTATAATCTGTACCAACACCTTTTAGTACAACACTTTCAAAATCTTTTTCTGTTCTAATAATTCCTGCTTTTAATGCAAATGTTTGGATGCTCTTTATACCGTCAACAGATGTGAAATTGGGATAAAAATCTTGTTTTGTGCTAACCGCATTATCAGAATTAAATGCACTATTTAAATTAAAATTAGAAATAATAACATGACCATTTAAAGCGGCTAATTTTTCTTTTATTTTCAATTTCAAACCAACACCAGTAGATATTGCCAGTAACATTACCACAATACTTACTGCAATAGAAACAATGGCTATTTTTATTATTGAAGAAGATACGTTATTTTTACCCTCTTTTTTAGCGATTAATCGCTTTGCTATAAATAATTCGTAATTCAATATATATGATGTTCAATTTCAGTTTCAAAAATACCTTTTTTATTTGGTTTAGTATTTTACTTTTAATGGTTTCTTGTGGAAGTAAAAACAAATCTACTCAAAAAGAGACAATTTCAGTTAAAGAGACAAGCTCTACTACTGAAAAACAATCAATTATAGTTGGTGCAGATCAATTACAAGAATACAGAAAGTCTTTACTAAATAAAAATATTGCAATAGTTGCCAACCAAACATCACGCATAAAATATAAAACTAGATATGCCGTAAACGAACATACAACTGGTGTAAAAGTAATTAATGAACATTTGGTCGATTATTTACATTATCAATATGGTAATAATATTAAACGTGTTTTTGCGCCAGAACATGGTTTTCGTGGAAAAGCAGATGCTGGCGAACACATTAAAAACGGCATTGATCAAAAAACAAAGCTACCAATAATATCACTTTATGGGAAAAATAAAAAACCAAAAGCAGAGCAATTAAAAGGGATTGATGTTGTATTATTTGACATCCAAGATGTTGGTGTTCGTTTTTACACTTACATCTCTACATTGCACTATGTAATGGAAGCTTGCGCTGAAGCCAATATCAAAGTAATTGTTTTGGACAGACCAAACCCTAATGCGCATTATGTTGATGGGCCAATGCTAGAAAAACAACACAAATCCTTTGTTGGAATGCATCCTGTACCATTGGTTTACGGTATGACAATTGGTGAATATGCGCAAATGATTAATGGTGAAAAATGGTTAAACAATGGCATTCAATGTGATTTAACCGTCGTTCCTCTAAAAAATTACAATCATCAAATGGCTTATGATTTACCTGTTATTCCGTCACCAAATTTACCAAATTCTAAATCCATTAACCTTTATCCGTCTTTGGCTTTTTTTGAAGGTACAAATGTAAGCTGTGGCCGAGGAACAGAAATGCAATTTCAAGTTTATGGCTCACCATTTCTTAATAAAAAGTACAATACATTTACTTTTACACCTCAACCAAATTTTGGTGCTAAACATCCAAAACATAAAGGTAACTTATGCTACGGGCAAGATTTAAAGGAGACAGAAAAATTAGAACGTTTAAATTTGGAGTGGCTAATTGAAGCCTACATTTCTACAGATGATAAAACTAAATTTTTTAATCCGTTTTTTACAAAATTAGCAGGTACAAAAAAATTGCAAAAACAAATAGAGCAAACGTATACATATCGAGAAATAAGAAAAGATTGGTATAGAGATACAGAAGCTTTTAAAAAAATTAGGGCTAAATATTTATTGTATCAATAAAAAACAATTAATCTTCCTCTAATTGTTGCTTATAAACATCTTGATAATAACCAGGTTCACTTTTCAATTCTTTATGGGTTCCTTGCTGAATCAACTCTCCATTATCTAACACTATTATGGTATCCGCATGTTTTACTGAAGATATCCGATGCGATATTATTAAGGTTGTAATATCTTTACTTAAAGTATTTAAATTATTTAATATAATTTCTTCAGTTTCTGTATCTACAGCCGACAGACAATCGTCAAATATTAATATTTTAGGGTTTCCAATAATGGCTCTAGCAATTGATATACGCTGTTTTTGCCCACCAGACAAAGTCACGCCACGTTCACCAACCATTGTATTGTAACCGTTTTTGAATTTTATAATATTTTGATGAATGTGCGCATTTATTGCTGCTTTTTTTACTTCATCATCATTAGCCTTAAATTTTCCAAAACGTATGTTATCTTTAATTGTTTCAGAAAATAAAAAACCATCTTGAGGCACAAAACCAATTTGTTCTCGCAATCCTTCTAAATGAATATTTTTAATATTAACATCATCAATAGAGATTTCACCTGTAGTTGTATCAAACAAGCGCGCAATTAAATTGACAACAGTCGATTTTCCAGAACCTGTTTTTCCCAAAATTGCAATAGTATTCCCATTTTCTATATTAAAACTAATGTTTTTTAATGCCGTAATATTGGTATCTTCGTATGTGTATGTAACATTATTAAATACAATATTTCCATTAATTTTCGTTTTTTCTAAAGCCGTATTTTGTATTGCGGGATCCTCTTTTAAAAATTCATTGATTCGCTTTTGCGATGCTTCTGCTTGTTGAATTATTGATGTTACCCAACCAATAACAGCAACTGGCCAAGTAAGCATATTTACATACATTATAAATTCAGCAATTATTCCAAAATTATCAATTTGCCCGTTAATATAGCGCATGCCTCCAATATAAATAACTAAAATATTACTTATTCCAATAAGTAAAATCATCAATGGAAAAAATAACGCTTGAGCCTTATATAAAGAAATATTTTTATCCTTGCTTTCTATTGCCAAAGTTTCAAACTCATCAATAAATTCATTTTCTATTGCATAGGATTTAATAACATGAATTCCCGAAAATGTCTCTTGTGAAAAAGTAGTTAATTTAGATAAAAATTCTTGAACTAAAGTACTTCGTTTATGAATTACCTTACTTAAATAATAGATTGATACACTTAAAATTGGCAATGGTAATAAAGTGTACAATGTTAAAGTTGCATCAATACTTATCATCTTTATTAGCGCTACTGTAAATAACATCAACATATTAATAGTGTACATTATAGCAGGTCCAAAATACATCCGTACTTTCCCAACATCTTCACTAATTCTATTCATTAAATCACCAGTTCTGTTTTTTTTGTAAAAACTTACTGATAATCTTTCATATTGCGCAAAAATTTCATTTTTCAAATCAAATTCAATCAATCTTGACATTACAATTAATGTTTGACGCATTAAAAAAGTAAATAGTCCTGCTACCAAAGCTGCACCAATCAACCATAAAATATTATGAAACAAAATTTCTTTAACTTCTAATTTATCGGTTAAAATTCCTTTATTATAGTCTTCTACAGCATTAATTATTTTTTTAATAAATGAGGGGATTTGAACGGCTAATATTTTAGAAAATACTGTAATTATAATACCAAACAAGAGTCGGTATTTATATTTTACAAAGTACTTATTTAAATATTTTAATGCTTTCATTTCTTTTTTTAGAACACGCAAATATAAAATAAATAACTTATAATAATATTGTATTTTTTTCGTTTATTTAGCAGATTAAATTCAATAATTTAACAAAATATTCACTTTTAATTGATTATTTTTGCCGTAATAAAAAACTTTAATTAATATGACATCAGATATAATAGAAGCTAAAGATTTATGCAATATCAATCCAGTATTTGGAAATTTTTCATTTGATAAGCACGAGCAAATTGTATTTTGCAACGATGAAGCTACAGGCTTAAAAGCAATTATAGGAATTCATAACACAACACTTGGGCCAGCACTTGGCGGCACAAGAATGTGGAATTACAAAAATGAAGAAGATGCCTTGCAAGATGTTTTAAGGTTATCACGTGGTATGACTTATAAAGCTGCCATAACTGGCTTAAAACTTGGTGGCGGAAAAGCGGTTATAATTGGTGATGCAAAAACACAAAAAACGGATGAGTTAATGAGACGCTTTGGTGAATTTGTACATTCATTAGGCGGCAAATACATTACAGCAGAAGATGTTGGTATGGATACTAGAGATATGGATATTGTACGTGAAGTTACACCATATGTTACTGGAATCTCAGAAAAATTAGGTGGCGCAGGTAACCCATCACCAATTACAGCTTATGGTGTTTATATGGGTATGAAAGCTGCTGCAAAACACAAATTTGGAACGGATAGCTTAACTGGGAAAAAAATTCTAGTACAAGGCATTGGTCACGTAGGTGAAACCATTGTTAAATTGGCAAGTGATGAAGGTGCACAAATAATTATAAATGATATCAATGAGAAGCAACTTGAATTGGTAAGTAAAAAATACGGTGCTGTTATTCATTGTGATTTAGATATTTACGGTTTGGATGTAGATATTTATGCACCTTGTGCTTTAGGTGCAACTATTAATGATAAGACTATTGATCGTATACAAGCAAAAGTAATTGCTGGTGCTGCAAACAATCAATTAATGAATGAAATAAAACACGGTAGACTTTTAAAAGAGAAAGGCATTGCATATGCGCCAGATTTTTTAATTAATGCTGGTGGAATTATTAATGTTTATGCTGAGTTAGAAGGTTATGGTAAAGATGAAATTAAACGTAGAACTGAAAACATCTACAACACAACCTTAGAGATTTTTAAACTTTCTGAATCGCAAAACATAACAACACATCAAGCGGCGTTTAATATTGCTCAGGCTCGAATTGACGCTAAAAGGAATTAATTTCAAAACATTTTTTTAAAAGACTATCCTTTTTGATAGTCTTTTTTTATGCTATATTCTTATCTTAACTATTGTTTTATCATAAAAATTAACGATTTTTGCTATAATGAATAAAA
>JAZGEV010000094.1:0-21837 GCA_036478895.1 Flavobacteriaceae bacterium
CAAGAAACAAGAAACAAGAAACAAGAAACAAGAAACAAGAAACAAGAAACAAGAAACAAGAAACAAGAAACAAGAAACAAGAAACAAGAAACAAATCTGCGAGAGAAAAGACAAGAGAGAAAAGACAAGAGACAAGAGAGGAATGAGAAGACGTAAGACGCAAGACAAATCTATAAGTATAAACACAAGAAACCCCTGTGTAATAACTAACTATAGATTAAACAACCACCAACCAAAACTCAACATGAAAAAATGTAAAATTTGTAGAAAATCAGTCAAAGGACGATCCGATAAAAAATATTGTTCCGTAGCTTGTAAAAGTAAATACCATAAAAAATTACGAAATTACACAACAAGTAAAACAGCTAAAATTGACAAAATTCTCCATCGGAATTATGCAATTTTAACCGAAGTATTATCTACAAATAGAAAACAGATTAAATTGAATAGAATAATATTGGAGCAAAAGAATTTCCAATTCAACTACCACACGCATCAATTAGTAAATAGTAAAGGAAAAACATACCACTATCTTTATAATTTAGCTTGGATGACGTTTTCCGATAATCAAGTGATGATTATTAGAACAAAAATATAGACTAATTCTCAGCCCTTTTTTGGAAGTTTATAAGTATAATTATACAAATTGCTCCACCATATTAATAAGTGTATTAGCATCTTGCTCGCCAGATTGACGCCATTTCATTTCACTATTTTTGTAAATAATAAAAGTAGGGCTGCCTTTTATGCGTAAAGCATTAACTAATTGCTCATTCTTTTCAATGTCAATTTTTATCACTTTTGCTTTGTCGCCAAGCGCAGCAGCCACATCACGTAAAATACTGTGAACCAAAGATTTCTCTTCATTATCTTCATTGTAAAAATCGATAAGAGTTGGTGAAGGAGAACTTATAATTTCGCCAAATTTTGCCATAACAGTTTTATTAAGATATACAAATATAGCAAATAAATATTTTTAGTATGCTATTAACTTATACGTTTTTTTACCAATGCTAGTTTCTATATGTACTAAATAGCTACCTTTTGCAACATTAAATGGGACATGAATCTGATTTAAAAGTAAATCTTGTTTAGAAATCACTTTTATTAATTGTCCGATAGTATTGTAAATTCTAGCACTTTTTAAAATCAATTTATCTTTATTTTTTATAATGATTTCCGAAGAATTATCCGTATAATAAACCTGTATTGCACTTGCAATTAACGCTTCATTCACATTCACAATAGATGATGGCTGAAACACCAATTTAAAACGATCATTATAAACGCCAGCAGTTAAATTTACTTCAAAATTAGACAAATTCAAATCATGTGTAAAACCAGTATCAGTATCTAAAATATATATATCATTAGTAAAATTCTCCAATTCATCTATAAAAATAGTTTGTATGCCTGTTTGAGCAACCGATATACCAATGGGAATTTGAGCATCAATAGTAAACGGACGTGCATCAATAATATATTCAATAGCATTAGTTACCCAATACATGTCTTCTGGGTTTACATCAACCATACGTGCATCGTAAGCCGTATTATGATCGTCATTACATTCAGGTATAAAAGCCGTCATTATTTGGCGGTAAAAACCATTTGGATTGTTATATCCTAAACGAATTCTAGGAATTAGATCAGTACTAGTTGTAGTTGTTATATTGTTATTTGTTTTGTAAAAATTAGAATCTACACCTTCCAATTCAAAAACACGCATACTATTATTAAAGACAATTGGTGTGCTTCCAGTTCCTGTTATAGACTCTACAAAAAAGCCTTGACCAACAGGTATTTTAAAAGTTGTACTTGGTTGAAAACCATTACTACCTCCATTAGCACAAGAACCACTAACTTGAGAATGACACGTTGGCGCAACTCCACCAGCCAAACTTAAAGTTGCATAACCACCTTGATAGGCATTTAAAAAATGCGAACCGCCACCCCAATGTTCCCAAAAATAAAGTGCACCAGTTGTCGCAGATGCAGTTGCAGAATTTGCTAAAACTGTAGAGTTATCAAATATGAATTTATTAGCATCCAAAGCACTTGGATAGGGGTTTCCTAGTAAAGACGATTTATTTGCACCCAAAGTAAACGTGTAATTACCATCATTTGGTTTCCCTTTAAAAACATAATTCTGAAAACCACTTGTAACAGCAGAATTTACGCCTTTCATCGTAAAGCCAACACCTGCATTAAGAGCTCCATTTTCAAGTATTTGAAACCAATCGTCGTAATCATCAATATCACCATCTTCAAATTTCCATAACCAATATCTATGAATGTCCAAAGCATTGGTCACGTTGCCACCAGAAAGGGTAGACACATTTCCATTATAGCCATTGCCTGATATATAATCAACAGTTGTTGGCGTAAAAGGATTGTTAGCACTATCAGATCCATCAAATAAAACCTCACTAACAGCATATGTATTTATTGTAGCACCACCAACTGGAGATGACCAATAATTATAATCGTGAGAAACTGCAGTTCCTTGTTGGTCTATTAATAGTTTTCCTGTTGTAACTGGGTTTTGATTCCCCAAAGTATGTTTTTGAATCAATTGAGAAGTTCCTAATAATCTTAAATCACCATTGGTTAATGTAACTGCTCTTTCAACAACTACTTCCATACCATCGGCAACAGTAACACCTTTTGCGCTACTTGCCATAGCTTTATCTACAACTAAATTACCAAAAACAACAGGATCAGTTCCTGTAATAGTTTGTACTAAAGTCGTTGGATTATTAAAATAAGTGATACCAGTAGATGCATTTGGATTGGGGTTTGGGTAAACACCTTTCACAGCTTTCATGGTGCCGTCATTATTTAAATTGCCATTTAAATGTAAATCGCCTTCATTGATAAACATTGAGCCAGATTGGTTGTCCACATCATTTTCTACATATACGGTTGTACCCGTTTCTATATAAATAGTTGCGCCATTATTGGTTAATTGAGAAAAAGTTGTAAATGATAAAAGCAACAATACAACATTAGAAAAAATATTTTTCATAATAGGTTATTTAGAGAAACTAAGTGAGTTTCAAAATTAATAAATAAAAATGTTGTTGCTTTTTTATTTCCTCAAAACAAGTTTGAGTAGACAAAAATACATTAATTTTGTAGTTATGCAAGGAATAATCGTAAAATCTACAGGATCTTGGTACTCAGTTAAAACGGATACTAATTTGATAACTTGCAGATTAAAAGGAAAATTTAGAATAAAAGGTATCAAAAGTACCAATCCGGTAACGGTTGGAGATAGTGTAGATTTTGAAATGGAAGAAAATCAAGATACTGGTGTCATACATCATATTCATCCTCGTAAAAATTACATCATCCGTAAATCGGTTAATTTATCTAAGCAAACACATATTATTGCCTCAAATATAGATCAGGTTTTTTTGATGATTACCATCGATAATCCACCAACTTTCACAGGCTTTATAGATCGTGTTTTGGCTTCCGCCGAAGCCTATAAAATCCCAGCAATTTTGTTGTTCAATAAAATTGATGATTATGATGAGCGCACAACAAAAATTAAAGACCAATTAAAAGAAATTTACACTAAAATAGGGTATAAATGTATCGATATTTCAGCATTAAAAAATACAAATATAGATGTCCTAAGAGACTTAATGAAGGACAAAGTGAGTATGTTTGCGGGACATTCTGGCGTTGGTAAATCTACGCTAGCAAATAGTATTGATCCTGCGTTAAATATAAAAACTAAAGAGATATCAACTCAACATAAACAAGGACAGCACACCACAACCTTTGCAGAAATGTTCACCTTGCCTTTTGGCGGTTATATTATAGATACGCCAGGAATAAAAGGCTTTGGTGTAGTCGATTTTGAACCCAATGAAATTACAGATTATTATCCTGAATTTTTTACTTTAAAAGCCGATTGCAAATTTCATAATTGTCTACATACAAACGAACCTAAATGTGCTGTTAAAGACGCTTTAGAGAAAGGAGAAATTGCACAATCTCGCTATAAAAGTTATGTGCAAATAGTTGAAGGCGATGAAGATGTACATTATCGTGTGGACGAATATGATTTTTAATAACAAGTAAATAATATGTCAGTAAAAGCAAAAAAACATTTGGGGCAACATTTTTTAACCGATGAGCACATCGCAAAAAAAATTGCAGACACCTTAATTCACACAGATCGATACAATGAAGTTTTGGAAATTGGACCAGGAATGGGCGTTTTAACCAAATATTTATTAAACAATACAAATTACACAACATCGGTTATAGAAATTGACCGAGAATCAGTTGCTTACTTAAAAGAAAATTTTAAAAAACTAAAAGAACGTATTTTTGAAAAGAATTTTTTAAAAGTAGATTTGCAAGCCATGTATCCAAAGACACAGTTTGCAATTACAGGTAATTTTCCGTATAATATTTCCACGCAAATCGTTTTTAAAACATTAGAAAACAAAGAATTTATACCTGAATTTACGGGGATGTTTCAAAAGGAAGTGGCCGAGCGTATAGCCGAAAAAGCAGGTAGTAAAAAGTATGGAATTCTATCGGTTTTAACTCAAGCTTTTTATGATGTTGAGTACTTGTTTACAGTGCCGCCAGGCGTTTTTAATCCGCCGCCAAAAGTAGATTCTGGCGTGCTTCGTTTAACACGAAAAAAAGATTTTACGCTTCCAGTTGATGAAAAATTATTTTACAGAATTGTAAAAACATCCTTTAATCAGCGTCGTAAAATGCTCAGAAAAAGTTTGAGTGTTATGGGAATATCAGCCAACTTAAAACAAGAGGAATTTTTAACCAAAAGACCAGAACAACTATCGGTCGACGAATTCATTCGCTTAACGCAAATGATTATTTCAGATAATTGTTTATAAATGATTGTTAGTTAATATTGAGCCTATCAAAATGAAGTCGATGATCTTGTCAATTCGGAGTATTTCAATATACTCAAATTAAACTCTATTGAGAACTTAAAACACCATCAGAATAAGGTCAATTTATGTAAAAACGATAAACAAAGCCAAAATAAACAAACAAAAACTTAATTTATACCTACTTTTGTATCTATAATTTTAAGAAACGTCGTTTTGCAATTCGAATTAAACAAAAATGCCATAACAGAAATTAAACAATTAGTAGCGGATAATAATACCGTTGCTATTTCTGCGATGCTCAAAAAAACGCATTATGCCGATGTAGCTGAAATTTTAGATGCTGTAGATTTTGATTCGGCAATCGTAATATTTAAATTATTGGATAGTGAGATTTCATCCGATATTTTGGCCGAACTTGATGAAGATGTAAGAGATAAAATTCTACAAACCTTATCGGTTAAGGAAATTGCCGAAGAAATTGACGAATTAGAAACCGATGATGCTGCAGATATTATTGCAGAACTTTCCGAAGAGCAAAAAGAAGATGTAATTGCACATTTAGAAGATGTGGAACACGCCAAAGACATTGTAGATTTATTACGTTACGATGAAGATACAGCTGGTGGTTTAATGGGAAAAGAGCTTATTAAAGTTTATGAAGATTGGACGATGTTTACCTGTGTACGTGAAATGCGTCGTCAAGCTGAAAATATTGATAAAGTACATACAGTTTACGTTGTAGATGATCACGAAATTTTAAAAGGCAGATTGTCTTTAAAAAGCATGTTAACAACCTCTACAAAAACACCCATTAAAGAAATCTATAACGATGCAGTAATCTCTGTAAAGGTAGATGATCAAGATGAAGACGTGGCGTTAATTATGCAAAAATACGATTTAATTGTTGTGCCTGTTGTTGACGAAATGGGTAGATTAGTAGGAAAAATCACCATCGATGATGTTGTAGATATTATTAAAGATGAAGCAGAGAAAGATTATCAAATGGCTGCTGGTTTAACCGATGATGTTGAAGCAGATGATACCGTTTTTGAATTGATAAAAGGGCGTTTACCATGGTTGATTTTAGGCTTATTTGGTGGATTAGGTTCTGTTTTTATTATGGAAAATTTTGAAGGTGCTTTGGCTAATTACAAAGCCTTATTCTTTTTTACACCACTAATAGCTGCAATGGCAGGAAACGTTGGTGTGCAGTCTTCTGCTATTGTTGTACAAGGGTTGGCAAATAATATTATTAAAGGTAGTATTTGGAAACGTTTACTTAAAGAAGTTGGTTTGAGTCTTTTTAACGGCATTGTTTTGTCATTAATGATTCTTATTTTTGGACAAGTAATGGGTTATGAATTTAACTTCACTTTATCTATTGCAGTTTCATTAGTTGCAGTAATTATTATCGCTTCTTTAGTTGGTACATTTGTACCTATTCTACTAGATAAAAAAGGCATTGATCCTGCATTGGCTACTGGACCATTCATTACAACAAGTAATGATATTTTTGGAATATTTATTTTCTTTTATATCGCTAAACTTATTTTAGGATTTTAGATTACTGTTTTTATAATGGATTTATATTAAGTCACATATTTTTATAGGGCAAACTCATACTTTTATTTTACTGTCATTCCTGCGAAAGCAGGAATCCATACATTATTAATTAGTTTCCTACTTTCGCTATACTCTTGGCTTAGTTACATCAGCAATGACATTTGAATTTAATGACATATCCTTCAAAAACAAACTATTTTTCTTAAAAGAAAGCAATCTATATATTAAAGTATAAGTTAACGCTGGTATTTTTAATCAGTTATCTCATTGATACAATATTTATTATGAGAAAATACAAATTAATATTGGCTAGTTGATTAAGATTTTTAAAGTGTAATTTTTATTTAAAATAGGAATTCGCAAAAAAAAAACTGCTTCAATAAAGAAGCAGTTTTTAAATAAATAAGTTATTTTTAAAGTTGTTAGTCGCGTTTTTAGTCACACATTCTATCAAATCCTCCAACCATAAATAAACCATTTGGAGTATCTATTGTTGAGGTAACACCATCAACTACAACATCAAAAGGATAAACCATTGTGTCGTTTTGCGGGTTGAAATCATTGTCAAATGATGCTCTGTCATTTACAGTTATAGTTGCACCTCCAGGTTGTGTGAAAGAGACTGGATATACAAACTCCCAACAAGCTGGTGTTGTACAATTTGGTGGATACCATTCAGTTTCATACTCACATTCCGATCCCGTTGAATTTAACAATTTAACTTCAATATAATCTTCAAGAGAACCACTTAATGGCATTGCATGTGTTACTGGTAAATCGCTCATTGATCCAACAGCAAATAACACATCGTTTCTTGTATATAGTTCAAAATCACCAGTAAAACCATCAGCAGTAAAATCGAAAGTAACAGTGTAAGAATTTTCATCAATACAATCACCAGTTGTTACTGTGAAGTTTTCTATGCAATTGTTTGCAGTATCACAATCTACTACATCAGCTTGAGTGAAACCAGCACATTCTGCTTCACACATATTAGTAAATTCAATTGTTTCATTTCCTGCTGGACCGTTAACCTCTACACATACTGGGTCAACAACATCTGTACAATTACAAGGATCTACTCCAATACAAGCTTGTATTAATGCTTCAAAATCACTTGAACTTGTAATACTTCTTACAATTCCATCTTCTAAAGTAACATCAAAAGGATACACAAAATCGTAAAAACCGTTTGACGCATATAAAATGGCATTAAAAGAAGCTTCGTCTGTAGCGGTTACAGCTACACCATCATCACCAATTAAAGAAATAGGGTAATTAAATACAAAGCAATCATCACCACTATTACTAGGGTCAGAATAATCACAATCTACAATATCCGCTTGTGTAAATCCATCACATTCTGCTTCACAAAAATTTGAATATTCAATGGTAAAAGCATCTCCGCCATTTACACCTTGTATTTCTACACAAACTGGCGCGTATTGATCTGTACAAACACAATCGTCATCATCAAATCCACAAGAATCTAATAAGGTATTAAATTCTGCTTCATTGGCAATAGTTTGTACTACTACAGTCCCAGAAGCATCATCAAAAACTTCAACATTAAATGGAAAAACAATGCCATCAATATATAAAGTATCAGTCATAGCGACTAAAATATCTACTAAATCTGAAAAGCTTCCTACAGTAACTGTAGTGCCAGTATTGTAAGAAAGCGTTACAGGGTATTCAAAATCAAAACAATAATCAAATAAAATATTATTTGATGGATTATTGGTAGATCTCAATTGTCCGTCATCGGTAAAATGAGTTTGTAATTCACTCATAGCTGATCTAGCAGCATCACTTTGTAGTGGATTTTCACCACCTACAATTGGGTCGTTGTTTTCACAAGATGTTAATGCAAATACTGCAAAAACTAATCCTATGATGTAAAACTTTAAATTTTTCATTGGTTTAATATTTAAGTTAATTTATATTTTTTGAATCATTCACTACTTAAACAATTCAATAATCGTTTACCCTACTTTTTTTTGAATAATTTTTAGTTCAAAAAAAAGACTTAGTTTTGAAAGCGTAAAAATACTAAATGAACAAGGAATTAAAAAATAGTTGTAATCCAATAATCTTTGAAGAGGTTTTTAATTTGTATGCAAAAGATTTAAAGCGATTTTTATTCTTTAAATATAGAGATTTAGAAACGGCTGAAGATGTGATGCAAGATTCGTTTGTGAAATTATGGGAAAATTGTGAGAATGTGCCCTATGATAAAGTGAAAAGTTATTTATTTACCATTGCCAATAATCAGTTTTTGAATATTAAGAAACATGAAAAGGTGATTCGTAAGAATGAGTTTCGTCATACAAAATCAATAACAAATGAGTCACCAGAATTTTTAATGATTGAACAAGAATATCTTGTAGAAATTGAGGATGCTATTGCAAGTTTAACGCATAAGCAACGAGAAGTTTTTTTATTAAGTCGCATAGAAAAGAAAAAATACAAAGAGATAGCTTTACAACTCAATATATCGGTAAAAGCAGTGGAAAAAAGAATGCACCTCGCATTAATTGTTATGCGAAAAGTTATGAAAGTAGGGTAGAACTGCATTTAATTGTTTTATACATAGGAACATGGAAAAAAAGACTAAAAATAACACAGAAGAATTTTATCTAGCCCAATGGTTAGAAGGAAATTTGTTGGATACTGATTTAAGTAAATTGGTGTCAAATGAAGATGTTATTGCCTATAAAAAATTAAAAAACGGTTTAGAAGTATTGTCTAAATTAGAACAACCAGTTGCGCCGTCTTTTGAAAAAATTCAAGCAAAAATTCAGCATAATTCTAGCGCATCTAAAGTGCGTACCTTAAATTATAAATGGCTAGCTTCAATTGCCGCAATGTTATTGTTTTTCTTTGGATTGTATCAGTATTTAGGTACGGATGCTGTTTTAAATTCAGCCGATTTTGGAGAGCAAAAAACCGTGGCATTACTAGATAACTCTAAAGTGATTTTAAATGCAAAATCTGCCATAAAGTATTCCAAAAAAGACTGGAAAAATAATAGAGCTGTGTATTTAAGTGGCGAAGCGTTTTTTAAAGTACAAAAAGGCAGTCGTTTTACCGTAAAAACAAAGCGTGGTGATGTTACCGTTTTAGGAACACAGTTTACAGTTAACGCAACCGATGATTTTTTTGAAGTAATTTGTTTCGAAGGTAAAGTGCGTGTGACAGATACTAATAAAGAATATATTCTTAATCCAACACAAGCCTATCGTAAAATTAATGGTGATGATTTTGAAAATTTAAACTATAACAAAAAAGAACCTACATGGATTACTGGTGAAAGTACCTATAAAAGTGTACCTTTACATTATGTAATTTCTGATCTAGAGAAACAGTACAATATAAAAATTGATGCAGCAAAAATAGACAGAAAAGCTGTTTTTACAGGTGTTTTTACACACAAGGATAAAGCAATAGCACTACAAACTGTGTTTGGTGCCATGCGTTTAAAATATAAAAACACTACAAGAAACAGTATAATGTTAGAATAAAAGTTGATGAAACAAATAGTTTGTTTAATAATATGGTTTTTATCAATAGTAGCTTTTTCGCAAGAAAAAGCTACTTTTTCTTTTATAAATACACCGGTAAAAGACGTGTTGTTTTCGCTCGAAAAAAACTATAATATTCGTTTTTCATATGCTGATGATGTCCTAAATGATCAACTTTTCTCATTGCCTAAAAATCAATATTCGTTAAAAGAGATTCTTGCTAAAATTGAAGAAGAAACACACTTAAATTTTAAGAAACTAAATACAAGGTATTTTGTAGTGTCAAAACGACAATCAACCTTAAAAGATACCCAACAGCTTAGCGAAATTGTGGTTGCAAATTACCTAACCAAAGGGATTTATAAAAACAAAAAGGGGTTTTATAAAATTGATGCTCAAAAAACACAAATTTTACCTGGTTTATTGCAAGCAGATATTTTGGAAAGTTTACAACAATTGCCAGGCGTTGTGAGTCCTAATGAAACCACAACAGGTTTGGTGGTTCGTGGTGGAACATCAGATCAAAATCGCATACTTTGGGATGGCATTAATATCTATCATAACGGACATCTATTTGGAATGATTTCACCTTTTAACCCTGCAATATCACAAATAATAACCTTTCACAACAAAGGAACAAACCCTGAATTTGGAGAGCGAATTTCAAGTGTTATTGACATAAAAACAACAACCAACATTGCTAAAAAATTAAATGCTAGTATAAATTTAAATGGCTTGAGCGCAAGCGCTTTTGTTGAAGTGCCTTTAGTGACAGATAGGTTGAGTTTACAACTATCGGCAAGGCGTTCTTTTACGGATATATATCAAAGCCCAACGTTTAATAAATTAGCCCATAAAGTGTTTCAGGAAACCAATATTGAAACAGATAATAATTCCGTGAATGATTTTTACTTTACGGATTATAATGTAAAATTAAACTACCAATTAAATGCTAAAAACCGAATTTTAGCAAGTGCCATTTTAATTGATAATCAGTTGGACTATAGTATAAAAAATAAAGAAACTGAGATAAACAGTAAAGACATTCTAACAAGTAAAAACGAAGGTTATGCCATAGAATGGCAAAGTCATTGGACGTCAAAAATCAAACAAAATACCAGTGCAAATTTTTCTAAATACAAGCTGAATTATAATTTTATTCAAGAAAACGCCTCTGCGGTAATCTCAAATTTTGACAAGCGAAATGTTATTTATGATACCAATTTAAATACGAATTTCACACTAAATACTACTGAAAAAGATAAGCTAACTTTAGGGTATCAATACAGCTTTAAAGATGTTGGTTATGCTTTTTTGAACACAACAAACATATCTCTAATACTCGATTATGATGATAGAATAATGAGTACACAAGCGTTTTATGCAAATTATTCTTTAAAAAATAAGCGTTTTTTTAATGTAGATGTTGGTTTTCGATTAAATCATTATCTCACCTTAGATCAATTGAAATTTGAACCGCGTTTTGTTGTATATAAAAACATTTATAAAGGGTTGAAATTACAAGTAACAGGCGAAATAAAAAACCAAGTACTTAGTCAGATAGATGAAACGGTGTTGAGTAATTTGTCTTTGGAAAATCGTTTATGGAAATTGGCAGATGGCGAAACTTTTCCAATAATTAATAGTGCTCAAATATCCGCAGGTTTATTATATCAAAAAAAAGGCTGGAGTTTTGATGTGGATCATTATTATAAAAATAGTAATGGCATCACGGCATTGTCTTTAGGATTTTTAAATCCCGATGGAAAAACGTTCCGTATTGGGAAACAAAAAATTACAGGCGTAGATTTTTATGTAAAAAAGAATTTCAAACCCTTTACAACTTGGGTAAGTTATTCTTATACCGATGTTAAAAGTAGGTTTAAAGCCTTTAATTCAGATGCTTATTTTGCTGCAAACACCAACATAAGTCACGCTGTTTCTACATCGCTAAGTTATAAAGTAAACAGTATTGAAATGGCTTTAGGTTGGCGTTGGCGCACAGGAAAACCGTACACCAAAGCAATTATTGACGACGGAAAAATACATTTTGAAGGTATTAATACAGAGCGTTTACCCAATTACCATCGTTTGGATTTTTCCTCTACTTACAATTTTAAGTTTTCAAAAAAAAACAGATTAAAAGGTAAGTTGGGATGGTCTATACGTAATGTTTACAACCAACAAAACCATTTAAGTAAAGAATACAGCGGTTTTAATACTATAAGCGACCCAATTAAAGTGCGCGATATGTATTCACTTGGTTTTACACCCAATTTGTTTTTTGGGGTTTATTGGTAGAAAAGACTTTGAAAATAAATCAAAGCCTTTTAAAATTATCTTTTAGTTATTAACTATGAATCGCTCTATCAGCAACAGCCATACAAGCTTCTTTTATAGCTTCTGTAAATGTTGGATGTGCATGAGAAGTACGCGCAATGTCTTCACTAGACGCTCTAAATTCCATAGCAACAACTGCTGCAGCAATCATATCTGCCGCTCTAGCGCCAATCATATGAACGCCCAATATTTCATCAGTAGTTGCATCAGCAATGACTTTTACTTGACCTTCTAAATCCATACTTGCACGTGCTCTTCCAAGTGCACGCATTGGGAAAGACCCAACTTTGTAAGCAATGCTAGCGTCTTTTAATTCTTGCTCAGTTTTACCAACAGCGGCAACTTCGGGCCAAGTATAAACAACACCAGGTATTAAATTATAATCTATATGTGGTTTTTGACCAGCAATTGTTTCGGCAACCAATTCGCCTTCTTCACTTGCTTTGTGAGCCAGCATTGCGCCTTTTACAACATCGCCAATGGCATAGATGTTAGACACGTTTGTTTGTAGATGACTGTTGGTTTCAATTTGTCCTCTTTCGGTCATTTTTACACCAGCTTTGTCTAATGCTAAACCATCGGTAAACGGTCGTCTTCCAACCGATACCAAACAATAATCGCCTTTAAATGTAACCGTTTCTCCTTTTTTATTTTCGGCGGTAACTGTGACGTCTTTTGCGCTTCCTTTTACAGCAGATACTTTATGCGCCGTAAAGAATTTTATTTTTTGCTTACGCAACGATTTTTGTAATTCCTTAGATAACATTGTATCCATTGTAGGAACAATTGTTGGCATATATTCAATAACCGATACTTCACTACCTAAACGTTTGTAAACCGAACCTAATTCCAAGCCAATAACGCCACCGCCAATAACAAGTAAATGCTTTGGAATTTCTTTTAAACTCAAAGCTTCGGTTGAGGTAATGACACGTTTTTTGTCTAACTTTATAAATGGTAAAGTTGATGGTTTTGAACCTGTTGCAATAATCGTATGTTTAGATTCCAAGGTGGTTACTTTACCTTTTGCATCGGTAATATTAATATGTGTTGCGTCTTTAAAGCTACCAACACCCGTAAAAACGTCTATTTTGTTTTTATCCATTAAGTAGTTGATGCCATCGCAAGTTTGAGAAACAACTTCATCCTTACGCGCAATCATTTGTTTAAAATCGACAGATAATTTACCAGTTTTAATACCGTGTTTTTCAAAATGATTCACAGCATCGTGATAATGATGAGATGAATCCAATAAAGCTTTAGACGGAATACAACCTACATTTAAACACGTGCCACCAAGTGTATTGTACTTTTCTATAATAGCAGTTTTTAAACCCAATTGTGCGCAACGTATTGCAGCAACATAACCTCCAGGTCCAGATCCGATAACGGTAACATCGTAAGTACTCATATTTTTAGTGTTTAATTTTGAACTACAAATTTACAATTATTTTTATTAAAATTTTAACTTTTATTAGATACTAAATTGCATCTTTAATCTGTTTTATATTGTTATGAAACTACCACTATTTCCCCTATTTATTTTACTGATGAGTTGTCAATTAAATTCGACTTCTGCTCATAAAACAAAAGACTATTCTGATAAAATAGAAAAAATAAAAACCTTTGTAAAGCATACTAAGTATAATAAGAATACAGCTTTTATGATCGATTATTCTTTACACAGTGGTTTAAACCGATTTTTTGTTGTGGATTTAAAAACCGATGCAATTATTAAAAAAGGTTTGGTTTGTCACGGCAGTTGTAAAGGTGATAATGATTCTAAATATGCCAAAGTATTTAGTAACAAAAACGATAGTTATTGCACATCATTGGGTTTTGCCCTTGTAGAAGAGCGCGCTTATAGCAAATGGGGAAAAAATTATAAATATTGGTTGAAAGGTTTAGAAAAAACCAATGATAATATGCGCAATAGAGTAGTGGTTTTACACGCTTGGGAAGGTGTGCCCGATGATGCTATTTACCCAAAAAATATAGCAACAAGTTTTGGCTGTCCAACAGTTTCGGTTAAATTTTTAGACCATTTGGATGGTATTCTGAAAATAGAAAAGAAAATTTTGTTGTATTCGTTTGATTGAATTTTAAATAAATAGTTGATACGTATTTTTTGTAAAATTCCAAAAAATCTAAGCTTAGTAATGAGTTGTCTAATTACGTAGTGTCAGTTCGAGCGGAGTCGAGAACGATTTTGTAGTTCTCGACTCCGCTCGAACTGACATGCGCTAAAACTGACCGATTCTCGATAGAGTTTATATTGAGTCTTGACGAAATACTTGAATTGACAGATAACTACATTTACTATGTTGATGTCTGTCTTTTTCATAAAGCCACAAAAGAATACCCTTTTTTTGAAAAATATTCCAATACTTTGGGCAATACATATTCAATATTTTGCTTTGCTTTTATACTATCGTGAAAAACAATAATACTGCCTTTTTTAGTATTGTCTAAAACGTTTTTAAGACATTTTTCTTTTGAAATTGTGGTGTCAAAATCTCCACTTAAAACCGACCACATTATAATTTCATACCCTTTTTTAATGAGCTGTTTTGCTTGATATTTTTTAATTCTGCCATAAGGCGGACGAAAAATTTTTTGATTGTTGAATGTTGAATTTATTGCATCAGCACACTTTTCAACATTGTTTACATAGTCATTAGCATTCGTTTGCCATCCGTTAAGATGATTGTAAGTGTGATTGCCAATTGTATGTCCGTTTTTAACAATGCGTTGATATAACAACGGCTGATTCTCAACATTCTTACCAATACAAAAAAAAGTAGCTTTGGCTTGGTGCTTTTCTAAAGCATCTAAAACAAACTGTGTGACGTTTTCAGTTGGTCCATCATCAAAAGTGAGATAAATTTCTTTTTTATTGGTTTTGAAAAACCACGTGTAATTCTTATAAAAAGAACGGACTATTTTTGGTGTTTTTACAAAATAGGCTTTCATAGTATTATAATCTTACACTAAAACTTCAATTTATTGCATTGCATTTTCAAGTCTGTTAAAAGCATTTTGATAACCCGTTTTTAATGCGTTAAAAAATACAGTATCTTTATGTTCACTTTCCGCCATTACATACTGGTAAAATTCAATGGTAGGTTTTATATTGTCTAATTGTCCTTCTAGCATACCTTGTGAGTTATTAATGGATTCGCTAAATTGTGTTAATTCAGTATTATAAGCAGTAATTAAACTATTGGTAAATGCTTGCGCTTTTTCTGGTTTACCTACATTGTAGTAGCCTTCAATAGCACTAAGAATAATACCTTCTTTATAAAAAACATCAAAAGGAATGCTTTCTAATGCGTCGTCTATAAGACCATCTGCATACGCTTTATCGTTTAATGAAACCGTTCTTAAAATACTGCCATACATTAGTAAATCAGTTTCGGTGTTTTCGTAATGTAAGCTTTTATCATAAGCGTTTAAAGAAGCGTAATAGCGCGTGTTATCTTTAAAGATATCAATTAATTCATTGGCTATTTTTTGCGCTTTTTCTTTTTTATTCAGTTTGTAATAATTTTCAATTAAACCAATGGCTAAACTGTAATGTTTGTACATTTTTATAGGTAGTTTTTCAACCGATAAATCTAAAATTTCTTCCGCTTTATCAAATTGTTTTTCTTCGATAAGAGATTCTGCCAAACGGTTTAATGTATTACGGAATGATAAGCCATTACGTCTAGATTCAACATCAACATAAATACTTGGATCGTTTGAATTTTTCCAATCGAATTTTTTGATGTTTCTATACATTACATCCGTATTAATACGTCCCATATCAAGCATATTTCTCTTGCTAGATGAGGTTTTAATTGGCACCAATTTATAGGCAACACCATCGTATTGTAGATAATCTTTTAACCACAAATATTCTTCATCAGCAAAAGCGCCACCTGTAAAGTAGATAGGTCTTTCCCAATTATTATTTGCTAAAATATCGAGCATTAAAATTCGGTTTTTAGACAAGGCCATATTGTCAATGTTTAAATCAATAAACGGCTCAATTAAATGCGCGTCTTTGGCTTCAACAATGCCATTATCAAGAACAGCTTGTTTGTCTACTTGTACTCTAAGTTTACTTGTAGGATAGGTTTTAGTTTGATGTCCATTGCTAGCAATATCTTCATAAGTCGCTTTCTTTTTTGAAGCCAACCAATGCATGAATGTTTTAATATCAATACGACTTTCCTTTGGTTCTGACGAAGCAATTCCAGTAGTTGTGTCTAGTGAAACACCGCTATTAAAGTCTTTTACTTCAAATTTTTGCACATCTTTCACCACTTTGTAAGCGGCATCTAATGCGCCTGTTCTGTATTGATCGTGTGTTAATTGAGACGGAATAGGATCTGCTTTATAGGTTTTTCTTTTCTGCTGATCTATGTACCAATCGGTTGCAAATAAGCTGGTATTTATTAATTTAATATCGGTTCGGTAACCTTCAACCTCTTGTAAATACCACAACGGGAATGTATCATTATCGCCAATGGTAAACATAATGGCATTTTCTTGGCACGAGTCTAAATACGCTTTGGCGTTAAGATGTGCTGTATAACGATTTGATCTATCGTGATCGTCCCAATTCTGATTCGCCATTAATAAAGGTACAGCAATTAAGCAAACAACACTTACTGCAATAGCGGTTATTTTAGGTTTGATATAGTTCTTTAATAATTGAAAAATGGATAATACACCAAAGCCTATCCAAATTGCAAAGACATAAAATGAGCCAACTACAGCATAATCTCTTTCGCGCGGTTCAAATGGTTTTGGGTTGGTGTAAAATATAACGGCTAATCCTGTAAAAGCAAAGAATAGCAAGAGTAAATAAAAGTTTTTTTGATCTTTTTGAAGCTGATATAATAGTCCTATTATTCCCAATAATAATGGTAAAAAGTAATAGACATTTCGCCCTTTATTTTCTTTAATTTCGGCTGGTAAATTTTTTTGAGAACCCAAACGGTAATTGTCAATGAGGCTAATGC
Source organism: Flavobacteriaceae bacterium (assembly GCA_036478895.1). Classification (GTDB taxonomy): domain Bacteria; phylum Bacteroidota; class Bacteroidia; order Flavobacteriales; family Flavobacteriaceae; genus S010-17. Next base: position 17,326 of record JAZGEV010000094.1, read on the forward strand.
CACTCATCCAATTGCCATGATTGTCTAGTTGTCCTTGAATATCATCTTGTCGTCCAGCAAAATTCCACATGAAATAACGCCCGTACATATAACCAAACTGATACTCAAACATAAATTTAAGATTGTCGCTAAAACTAGGTTTTTGAACATTTAAAACATCTTGAAATTCTTTTAAGAAGCTCATATACTCTTGACGTGTAATTTCGTTGGACTCGTATTTGTCCATAAAACCATCGTAATTGCTTTTTAGATTGTCGTATGATTGTAGATAGTACGGATGAATATCCTGTTTTGATTTCATCTTAAAACGCGGCATTGTCCTAGTAATGGCAATGTAGTTTTCTATTGTTCCTGGAGATTTATCAACCATTCGCGGAATAAAACCTTTGTGAGAACTACCGTAATCTGGTATGGATTTTTTGTAATCATTTATATTAACGATAACGTATTTTCCTGTTTTTTTATCTTTTTCGTATTTTGGTTTGTCGTCTACAAATTTACGAACCATTTCGCCATCTACTTCTTCACGCGCTTGTTCGCTATTATAAACTGTGGTGTAAAAATTATCGTAAAACACATTGGCATCACCATATTGCTCTCTGTTATAATAGGCTAATAATTCACGTGCACTTGACGGATTATTCTCATTAATAGTAGTATTTGCATTGGCTCTAATTGGCAACATTAACCAAGACGAAAAGCCAATCATTATAAATAAAACACAAAGCGTTAATAAATTTGCAGTGTGTAAATCATTCTTACGTGTGTATCTTAATCCATAATAAAAACCTGCAATCAATAAAAGTGCAGCTATAATAGAACCCGAGTTGAATGGTAAGCCAATTGAATTTACAAAAAACAATTCCATAACACTAAAGTATTTTAACGTGAATGGGAATAAGAATTTAAATACAAAAGCTAAAATTAATATAGCAACAACATTGGCTATTATAAAATTAAGCGCTGTTATTTTTTTATATTTTTTGAAGAAATAAATAAAGACAACAGACGGAATTACTAATAGCGATAAAATGTGTACACCAAATGATAAACCAACTACAAAACTAATAAGGAGCAACCATTTATGACCACGTGGTTTGTCCATTTCTGCTTCCCAACGGATACCAAGCCATAACAACAATGCCATTAAAAATGAGGACATAGCATAGACTTCGGCTTCTACGGCACTAAACCAAAAACTATCGGAAAACGTATAGGCTAAAGCGCCAACAACGCCACTTCCTAAAACAGCGATAATTTGCGATTTTTTTAAGTCTTTTCCTTTTTTCTGAATTGTTTTTTTAGCCAACGCCGTAATTGTCCAAAATAAAAATAATATTGTAAATGCACTTGCTAATGCCGACATGAAATTCACCATTTTGGCAATTTGAGTAACATCTGTAGTAAACATAGCGAAAAAGGCACCCAACATTTGGAATAATGGCGCTCCTGGCGGATGACCAACTTCAAGTTTTACTGCAGTAGAGATGTATTCACCACAATCCCAATAACTTACAGTAGGTTCTAGTGTTAATGTGTATGTTATAATTGCAATAGCAAATACAATCCATCCAGTAATGTTATTGTATTTATTGTAATTTAGTGAAGACATTTATCTGTTTTTAGTTGATTTTAAAGTTTTTAAATTACGATTGAATTTAAAAAGGCGAATTTACTAAAATATATTCGGTTTTATATGCTGATGCTTAGGAATGCTACTAAACTTTTGTTAATTTTAAATTAAATAAAATGATTTAACGAGTTATTTGTGTTTATCGAGAAATTTTTAATAAAAATTCTTGTCAGTATAAAAGTTTGTATTAAATTTGCGCACTCTTATAGCAATATGAGTTTGGTATTGGCCTATGGTGTAATGGTAACACATCGGTTTTTGGTGCCGTCGTTCAAGGTTCGAGTCCTTGTAGGCCAACGGAAAAACCCTCTAAATCTTTGATTTAGAGGGTTTTGTATTTTTTAGGGGGCAGTTTTGGGGTCGTTTTGTGTAACTCAAAACTATTCCAACAAGGTCAAACACTCAAGCTACTGCGCGATTACATTGCGTAGATTACCATTTTCTAGAATTAACTATACTTGACTTGTATATAATTATACTAACGTTTTTTAATTTTTTTTGTATCAAATAACATTCGTATGTATTATCTTTTTTTTTGTAATAATACCAGTTTCCATACCTACGATTATTTTTAATCCTACCAATAGAAAACTTATTATCACTTTCTTTTATACCAATTCTGTTAGATTTTAATTCTACAGTAACTCTATTTACAATTTTCTTTTTATTTAGCGTGGTTCAAACAAATTTTAATTCTTAACGACTAAAATTTAGTTTTTTAACCTTAATTTTTTGATGACAGTACAAGTTTTGGTTTATAAACTTAAAATGGAGTTTTGTAAGTTCATTCTTCAAAAAACAACTTATTAAGGAATGAAATAAATCTACAACTATTTTTAATTATTGTATGCGATGCATTCGCACATCAGCGCAGGTCTAGTATGGTAGTTTAAACTAGTAAAGTCAAACCATCCGTAATTAAATTACCATAATCACCAGCTGTATGTTTATTTAGGTAGTTAAGGATTTCTTTTTGTAGTGGATTGTCTAATTTATAAATGAGTTCGTAAATTTCTAAAGCGAGTAACCATTCCTTATCGGATGATTTAATAAAGTTATAAATGCGTGTAAGTTCATCTGTATTTATAGAGTCATTTTCTCTCATATCACGCACGTTTTGATAGAGTTTATGAATAGACTTTTGAGTATCGGAATACTTAATTTTATGCGTTTTTTCTTTTGGCGCTTCGTAACTCACACCGTAATTATCGGGATCTGCAATTCCGGCGTAAGCCGAAACAATATTTGCGCCAACGGCCATATCGTAAATGCCCCATTCGGGTTGAAAAAGGATTTCATCACCATATTTAACGGTGCAGTTTTTAAAAGAAATTAAAATAATTTTCCCCTGCAAGTTTCTTGTGCCTGTAATAATTTCTCCGCTAACTGTAATGCCTCGTTTAAAATTTAGGATAATTTTCTTGCCTTCGTAAATACCGTAAGCTTCCAAATCGGTTGGAGACATGTCTTCTATGGCAATATTAATGCCTTTTAATTTTCCAATTGGCGATCCATAACCATCCGTATGGTATTCTTTACTGTGTCCTATAAGTTGTTTGTTTTTATAAGCTAAAGCCGTTGGTCCAGTTGTTTGAAAATAGATAGCTCCGTAATTTTCATCGTCTATAACACGTGTAAAATTTCCTGAAATTTGAATGCCTGTATTCAATTCAATAGTCCCTAAGTCACTAGAATCAATTAATTTTTCAACGCCTTTTAATCCGCCATTCCTTAGTGCCATTGTATCAGCAAATTCTTCTAAAACATAGCTTAATTTTGCAAAATCGGGCGTTACATATAGTTGTGGTTGAGGTTTGGTAATATCAAAAGCCATATCTGCCGCTTTGATGGAATAATCTAGTTTTTTAACATCATCGCTTAAGCACCATTTACTTTCACCAATGGAAGATAATAAGCCAGCGCCATATATTTTAGGATTTGAGGTGTCGCCTATTAAGCCATACTCAACAGTCCACCAATGTAGATTTCTTATGCGAGCCATTTCACTTGGTTTACCCATATTTGAAACAATGTCTTTGATAATTTCTTCTGCTTTAATAACGTCACTTTCTACAGTATTTGGATTCTCTTTAATGATGGATAAATGTCTGATAGCTTCATAGAGTTCATAATCTTTTGCCGATGAAATTGCTTTGGAACCAATTTCACCAAACCTACGTAAATATTCAGCATACTCAGGATTTGCAATAATTGGTGCGTGACCTGCAGCTTCGTGAATAATATCTGGTGCTGGTGTATATTCTATATGCTTGGCAGTTCTAATATCCGATGCAATAACCAAAGTATTATACGCTTGAAATTCCATAAAAGCATTGGGTGGAATAAAACCATCAACTGATACTGCATGCCAACCAATTTCTTTTAAAATGCGATTCATGCCTTCCATTTTTGGAATTGTTTCTGTAGAAACACCTGTAATACGTAAACCGTCAAGATAGGATTCATGAGCAACTTTACTTAAAAAACGAGTGCTTTTTCGCATAACATAACGCCAAACCGCTTGATTTTTTGCTGTATAATCATTATAAGGTTGTTTAATGGTGAATACACGTAAGTGTTTTGGTAGTTTGTCTAAAAAATTTGCTTGAGAAACCATAAAATAAAAATTGAGTTTACTTGAGGTAAAAATACATTTTTTATCCTAAAACACTCTGATTTTTATCATCCATTGTTGTAGAGTAAACTCATACTTTTAATTAATTCATACTGTCATTCCTGCGAAAGCAGGAATCCATATTATAATTCTATTAGATTCCTGCTTTCGCAGGAATGACATTTGATTTTAATTACAGTTTCTACAAATAATATGATTTCCTTTAAAAAAAACAGCCTCTTTTTATATAAGTGTGAGTTTGCTC
>JAZGEV010000095.1:0-8148 GCA_036478895.1 Flavobacteriaceae bacterium
TTAGATTTTTATTAATTTGGTTTTTAAAATTTGTCCGTTCTCTAATTTCGCTTTAACGAATAAAATGGTGCCTTGTTTTATATTTGGTATGTGTAATGTAAAATTGTTCTTATTTGGTTTAGTATCAATAATTAATTTACCTAAGATGTCATAAGCTTTAAATGTTTTAATTACATGATCACTTTTTACATCTACATTAATATGTGTTTCATCTGCATTGGTTACTAATAGATTTTCGTTTTGTAAATTATTTTCATCAGTTGCTAAAGCATTTCTACTGAAGATTAATTCAAAACGAGTATTTACATCACCAGTTTGATTTATTAAGAAAGTATAAGCACTCATTTTTAAATTATGCATATTATTTAATAGATTATCTTTTAAATAAATATCTGAATTATCTAGGTTTTCTAGATGATCAATACTTATTGTGAATGAGGTTAGATCTGCATCGGTTAGGTTAATACCAAGTGGAATTACAGTATCTATTGTGGTTAATTCGCCTCTAGTCTGTATGCCCAACATGTCCGTTGATATGCCAACACCTTTGGAATAAAATGTAATTGGTCCGCCCGATTCATATCTAACGGCATCGTATTGTGCATCAAAACTATCCGTACAAGTTGGATTGAATGCTATTAATACTTGACTTCCAATATTGGCTTCCGTTTCTAAATTCAACCATATTTTATCAAGTTCATTATTAGAACTTCTAAAAAAATTGTTATTATTCCCAGAAACACGCATACTATTCTTGAAAGTTAATGTTCCTACTGCATTTGCTTGCACAAAAAATCCTTGTCCGCTTGCAATAAACTCTCCAGAATCTCCAGGATTGCTTGAATTGTTCCATTCAATATACTGCTCATTACTCCAATTTGCGCCACTATTACTGTGTGCCCAAAAGTATAAAGCGTTAACAGATGAATTATCGGCATCACCTAACAAAGCAACTGAGCTTATTGCTGATGGATATGGATTACCAACCAAATCATTATTAAGATCCAATAATAAATCTGCATCATTGAATGACAATGTTATTGGACTTAGGGTTGTATTAAACTTTCCATTGAAATTTGTTGAAAAATCTTGCGGAGACGTGTAAGGTGTTGTTCCACTAGGTCTAACAATATACCCTTTTCCAGCTGGCATTAATTCATTTAAACCAGCAGCAGCCCAGTTTTGCGTTGCGCCACCATTAAAAGAAAAAATACGATTCATTTGCGCCCAAGCACTAAAAGCAGACGTTCTTCCTGTTTCAGATGGACTTGAAAAATACGTATAACGCGGATCATCCATTAGACTTGTTTTTATTTGAGTTTGGTAGGTTCCTGAGCCAATAATTGTTGCATTATTATCTGTCTGCGTAAAGCTTCCTTGTGGTTCTATAATAAAGTGTCCGTCATTTATTAAATCATTTGAAATTTGAATAAATTCAGTTGGATTTATAGTTACAATAGCATCATCATTAATTCTGCACATACACATATTTAAACCTGTTGCATCTGTTGTATAATCTGCATTAAAAATTCCAATAGTGTTTGTAGTTATTGTGTTGCTCCAAGATGTCCCGTCCCAAATAGCTGTTTCTGAGCAATTGTTATCATAAGCAAAAATGTTATAATAATCTTGAATGTTGTTTCCGTTTTCGAAAAGTCTGATGAAAATTTCCTCGGCTGGAATTAAACCTGTTAAATTTATTTTTGAAAAATTACCTTCACCAGAATTATCATCGCAAGAAATTTCTAATGTGCTTCCACAACTATCAAATAGTTGCATTACTGTATCGTTTAAAGTCGAGCCATTAACTGCAGAAGTTTCTATAGTAATATTACCAGAAGTTGGTACTTGTACTTTAAACCAAACATCTAAAATATCTTCGCCACCTGCTAAAGAGTAGCAAGAAGGACTTGGTGGATTGGGTGATGTTTGCGTTGCTCCAAAAAGAGTTTTGGTTTCTTTGTATTCATCGTATAAACCAACGGTTAGGTTTATGGCATTTACGCATAGATCATTTACTGCGGTTTCAAAAGCTTGAATATTAAACATATCAACTCCAGATCCCGATTCACGATTGGAAAATTTAAGAATATACGTTTGTGTGGCATTTAAATTGTAAAAATAATCATTGCCATTAAAACAAGCTATTTCTGAATCGCCACAGGCGTTATAAAGCGCAAAATAATCACCATTATCAGCAGTTGTTATACGAACATTTCCATCAACAGGCATTGTAAAAGTGTACCATTGATCAATATAGGTATATAAACTTGGAAAAGTTTCACAAGCACTCAATGTACTAGTTGGTGATGCTCCAATGGTATTTGTAGTTACGGTTGTTGCTGCCGAAATATCAGAAATATCTATAATTTCAGAGACATTTCCACATTCATTATTTGGAACTGTTTCAAAAGCTTGCATATTAAAACTATCGATTCCAGATCCCGATTCACGATTGGAAAATTTAAGAATATAAGTTTGTGTGGCATTTAAGTTATAAAAATAATCATTACCATTGAAACAAGCTGTTTCAGGATCGCCGCAGGCATCATAAAGTGCAAAATAATCACCAGAATCTGATGCTGTTATACGAACATTTCCATCAACAGGCATTGTAAAAGTGTACCATTGGTCAATGTAGGAATATAAATTTGGAAAAGTTTCACAAGTACTCAATGTTCCAGTTGGAGATGCTCCAATGGTATTTGTAGTTACGGTTGTTGCTACCGAAACATCTGAAATATCTATGATTTCAGAGACATTTCCACATTCATTATTTGGAACGGTTTCAAAAGCTTGAATATTAAAACTATCGATTCCAGATCCCGATTCCCTATTGGAAAATTTAAGAATATACGTTTGTGTAGTATTTAAATTATAAAAATAATCATTGCCGTTAAAACAAGCTGTTTCTGGGGTTCCACAGGCGTCATAAAGTGCAAAATAATCACCAGTATCTGAATTTGTTATACGAACATTCCCATTAACAGGCATTGTAAAAGTGTACCATTGATCTATATAAGTATAAAAGTTAAGGTTTTCACAAGCACTTAGATTTTCTGTTGGTGATGCTCCTGATGTATTTGTGTTGACTGTTGTAGTTGTAGAAATATTAGAAATATCTATAGTTTCGGAAATATTTCCACATTCATTATTTGGAACGGTTTCAAAAGCTTGAATATTAAATGTATCAGGTCCTGCAGTTGTTGATCGATTGGAAAATTTAAGAATATAAGTTTGGTTAGCTGTTAAATCGTAAAAATAATCATTGCCCACAAAACAAGCTATTTCAGAATCTCCACAGGTATCATAAAGCGCAAAATAATCGCCAGTGTCTGAGCCTGTTATACGAACATTTCCATCAACAGGCATTGTAAAAGTGTACCATTGATCTACATAAGTATAAAAGTTAAAGGTTTCACAATCGCTTAGATTTTCTGTTGATAACGCATTAGTTGTGTCAGTGTTTACTGTTGTTGTTCCGCTTGTAGTAATTGCTATATTAACATTTGTACTAACATTGCAATCATCATTTGCAGGTTGCGCAAATACTATAGTAGTAAGCAATAAAAATAATAGTGTAATTGTAGTTTTTAAAAGTAAGTTGTAATTTTTCATAATATTAAATTTTTAAAATTAATGTTGTTAGCTTTAATTTTTAAGAAATATTATCAATATAGATATTGTAAAAATACTAAATAATATACTGATAATTAGTTATTTGTAATTTTTTTTAAAAGAGCGAACCAAATCAGATGATCTGATCCGCTCAAAAAAAACTAACAACTGTCTTTATTCTTTTATGATTTTTTGAGTTATTATTCCTTTGTCTGTTTCTATTCTTATTAAGTAAACTCCAGATGATAAATTGGAAATATTATATGTTTCCTTATTGTTGAATGATTTGATTTTCTTACCAAATAAGTTATAGATACTTACTTGTTCTATTTGTTGTGATGTTGTAATTTGAAAATGATTAGAAATTGGGTTTGGATATAAATTAAAATCTATATTCTGTTCAAAATCATTAATTGCTAAAGCAGTACATTCTGCGACTGTTTCAACAAAAGTGGAAGTACTGTCTATACTTGTCCAACTTGTTGTGCTCCAAAAAGCATCATCTACAAAAATGCAAGTAAGATTTGGATTGTTGCTACTAACAAAAAATGAAAAATTAGTATTATTTCCATTTTTAACATTTAAAGAAGTTAATTGGTTATTAGCACAATTTAAATAGCCTATATTGGTGTTTTGTGCAATATCCAGTGTAGTTAATTGGTTATTATTGCAAGTTAAATTTATTAAAGAGGTATTGCTAGAAACATCTAAAGCAGTTAATAAGTTATTACTACAAAACAAATAAATTAAAGCAGTATTTTGCATAACATCTATAGCAGACAATTGGTTATCACTACAAACGAAACTTGTTAAAGCGGTGTTTTGTGCAATATTTAAATTGGTTAATTGATTATTATTACAAATTAAAATTGTTAAAGCAGTATTCTGTGTAACATCTAAAGCAGTTAATTGGTTGTTATCGCAATGTAATTCAGTTAAGGTTACAAAGGCCTCAATACCAGTTAAATCTGTAATGTTTTGATTTGAAATATCTAAAGATGTAAGTGTACTGATATTTAATGTTGGTACATAATCATCTAAAACAGTATCGTAACCTAGGGTTATAAGTGCTTGTTCAAAATTATCATCAGGAATATAAGTTGTTTGACTGTAATTGCAATTTGTATTAAAACTAGATTGCGAATCAATATTTGTCCAGTTTGTTGTACTCCAAGACGCATCATCAACTTCGATACAATTTAAAACAGGATTGCCGTGTGCAGAAAAACCAGTAAAATTGGTATTATTTCCATTTTTAACATTCAATTGCGTTAATTGGTTGCTGTAGCAAACTAATTCAATTAAATTGGTATTTAAAGATAGATCTAAACTAGATAATTGGTTTATAAAACATTTTAACTCTGTTAAGGCAGTATTTGCAGAAAGATTTAAAGTGGAAATTTGATTTTCTTGACATTGTAAAGCTGTTAAGGCAGTATTTGCAGAAACATCAATATTAGTTAATTGATTTTGTTGGCAATATAAACCTACCAAGGCAGTATTGGTTGAAACATCTAGATTAGTTATTAGGTTGTTTTGACAACTAAGAATTTCTAAAGCTGTATTTACTGAGGTGTCTAAACTAGTTAATAGATTGCCATCACAAATCATCGATACTAATAAATTATTTGCTGTAATATTTAAATTGTTTAATTGATTAGATTGGCAATATAATTCTGTTAAAGCGGTATTGCTTGTTATATTTAAGTTTGCTATTTGATTGCTTGCACAAAATACTTTTGTTAAAGCTGTATTTGAAGTTAGGTTTAAGGAAGTTAATGAGTTTCCATAACAAATTAAATCTGTTAAAGCAATAAAATCCTCAATGCCTGTTAAATCTGTTATATTTAAATTGGGAATGCTTAAGTTTAAAACGCCGCTGATATTGATTGTATTCACATAATCATCGTTAGGAATTCCATTTCCCATTCCGTTACTTTCTAAGTAATTTTCAAAATTATCATCTGGTACATAAGTAGTTTGATTATAATTACAGTTTTCACTAAAACTAGCCCAAGTATCAATTACCCAACTAGTTGTGGAATAAGTTGCATCATCTACTTGGATACAAGTAAGGTCAGGATTTCCTGTAGCAGCAAAACCTACGATACTTGTATTGTTTCCATTTTTTACATTTAAGACACTTAATTGATTACTTTGACAGTCTAAAATTGTTAAACCCGTATTTGCTGAGAGATCTAAAGAACTTAATTGGTTTACTCTACAATTTAATTGGTTTAAATTACTATTAGCAGGAAATTCCAAGTTGGTTAATTGATTATCATAACATAATATTCTTGTTAGTGAAAGGTTTGCAGAAACATCTAAAGTACTTAATAAGTTATTATCGCAAAGTATCTCCGTTAACGTAGTAATATTTGTAATGTCTAAAGAAGCTATTTGATTGTCACTACAAGACAATATACTTAAAGCTGTATTTGCGGAGAGATCTAAATTGGTTAATTGATTGTTTTCACAATTTAAATCTGTTAAAAGTGTATTTGTGGAGAGATTTAGACTAGTAATTTGATTATTAAAACAGTATAAAGTCTCTAAAGCTATATTGTTTGCGGTATTAATTGTTGTTAAAAGATTGTTTCGACAGTCTAATGTTGTCAAGGCAATAAAATCTTGAATACCTGTTAAGTCACTAATACTTAGAGCAAGTAGGCTTAAAGATGTTACTGTCTCAATATTGCTAGTAAGTACATAATCATCATTAGGTATTCCATTTCCCATTCCGTTATTTTCAAGATAGTTTTCAAAATTATCATCTGGCACGTAGGTTAATTGCGTATAATTACAGTTTGTACTAAAATAGGATTGTGTATCTATAAGTGTCCAATTGCTTGTACTCCAAGTTGCATCATCTACTTCAATACAAGTTAAATTAGGGTTATTATTTACGTGGAAACCATTTGTTACAAAATTGGTATTATTTCCATTTTTTGCATTAAGAGTAATAAGTTGATTTGCATAACAGCGAAACCGTGTTATTGATGGGTTATCAGATATGTCTAAAGTTAACAGTTGGTTGTTATTACAATATAATATTTCTAAGGCAGTTGCACCTGAAGTGTGTAGTGAAGTTAATTGATTATTTTTACAATCTAAATAGGTTAATGCTGTATTTGTAGAAATATTCAACGTATTTAATAGATTGTTACTACCATATAATTCATTTAAAAAACTATTTGTAGAAAGATCTAAAGAAGTCAATAAATTATCAAAACACCATAAGGTAGTTATAACTGTATTTGAAACATTTAAAGTTGCTAATTGGTTATTTTGGCATTTCAAAGTAGTTAGATTGGTATTTGCCGAAACATCTAAAGTAGTTAGTTGGTTGGCACTACAATCTAATGAAGTTAAAGTCGTATTTTGAGGAATATCTAAATTAGACAGCTGGTTATTGCTACAAGCAATATATCCTAACGCTGTATTTGCTGAAAGATCTAATGATGTTAATTGATTACCATTGCAAGATAAACTTATTATTCCTGTAAAAGCTTCAACACCTGTTAAATCAGAAATTCCCATATTAGCAACAAGTATTACTCCGGTATAATTAGAAGCTTCGCTTACTTGTATTTCTGCATCTGCATTGGTATTTATTTGTGGATGACTAAGCAGAAATGACTTAAAATTAGCATCTGGTATTGTTACAATTTGAGCACTTCCAATATAACAGAATGTTAGTGCGAGGATATTTAGTATTAATTTTTTCATAATTTTATTTTTAAAATGAGCTGATTATTAATTTTTGTAATTGAGTTGTATTATTAGATGTAATTTGAATAAAGTAAATACCATCTGTTAAAGAGGAAACATCATAACTTTCTTGCGAATTAAATACTGCTATTTCTTTCCCGAGATGATTAAATATAGTTAGTTTTGAAATAGCTAAATCACTTTCTATTTTAAAGTTGTTTGTAGCAGGATTTGGATAAATAGAAAAAACTTTTTCTAAATCAAAATTACTAACCGAAGTAGTTGAACCACAATTTTCACTAAAACTAGTTTGTGCATCAATATTTGTCCAGTTTGTAGTGCTCCAAGTAGTATCTTCTACATTGATACAAGTAAGATTTGGGTTGTTGGCTGCTTTAAAATTACCATTTGCTATACTTGTATTATTTCCGTTACGTAAATCTAAATCTGTTAAAAGATTGTTATAGCACCACAATCTAACTAGTGCTGTATTTTGGGTAACATCTAAACTTCCTAATTGATTGGTGTGACAAGAGAAAAACTCAAGTAAGGTATTATTTGAAACATCTAAAGCTGTAATTTGATTATCTCTACAAGCAAAAACAGTTAAAGCGGTATTATTGGTAACGTCTAAACTTGTTAATAGATTGTTATTACAAGAAAAATCATCTAGTAATACATTTTGCGAAACATCTAAACTGGTTAATTGGTTATCTAAACACCAAAAACGTGTAAGTGCTGTGTTTTGCGTTACATCTATTGTTGTAAGATTGTTATTTTGACATTTTAAATCGGTCAATGCAGTAAAACTTTCAATTC
>JAZGEV010000096.1:0-13178 GCA_036478895.1 Flavobacteriaceae bacterium
AATAAAAAAGTAAATATCAAGAGTATTGCGAATGATTTAGGTGTGTCTCCTTCTACTGTTTCTAAGGCTTTAAAGGATAGTCATGAAATTAGTGAAGGTACAAGAGAACGTATAAAAGCCTATGCTAAATTACATAATTATAGACCTAATAGGCTAGCTATGAGTTTACGTAGCCAAAAAACAAATGTGATTGGTATAATTATTCCTGAAATTGTGCATCATTTTTTTTCAAGAGTCCTTTATGGAATAGAGAGTTTTGCTTATAAACATGATTACTCCTTAATGATTTGTTTATCAAAGGACGAACTTGATAAAGAAATTAAAAATATTGAGATGTTAACCAATGGAAATGTTGATGGTTTATTGGTGTCTGTTGCCAAAGAAACTCTTGAAAGTAGTGAGTTAGCACATTTTAATCAATTAATTGAACGTGATTTTCCTTTGGTGTTTTTAGATCGAGTACCAGCTAATTTAGAAATTGATAAAGTAATTATTGATGATGTAGCTGGTGGCTATAAAGCTGCTGAGCATCTAATAGAGAAAGGCTGTAAAAGACTAGCTATTCTAACAACACCTTCACATATTAATGTTGGGAATCAGCGTGAAAAAGGGTTTTTCAAAGCACTAAAAGAGTTCGATTTACCAATAATTGACTCTTATAATATTAAAGTGAATGAAAAATATGCAGAAAAGGAAAAATATTATATTGAAGATCAAATAGAAGTTCTTTTTAGTCAAGAAAAACTCCCCGATGGCATATTTGCAGTCAATGAAATTTATGCGGCAATTGCTTTAAAAATAGCACATAAGAAAGGTTTAAAAGTTCCCGAAGATATTGCAATTATTGGTTTTACAGATGGCATTATTTCAAAAACTACAAATCCTGCATTGTCTACCGTAGCTCAACATGGATATACAATGGGAGCACAGGCAATGGAATTATTATTGGATCGAATATCAAATAAAAATACAGATTCACCCTATAGAACTAGTGTCATTTCAACCAATGTGGTTGAAAGGGAATCAACTTAATTACAATCACTTATAAATTTTTTTTAATGTGATTTTTTATTTTTTATTAAAAAAAAATATTGATTTTTAAAAATATTAGCTACATTTGTCACAGTTAATTTAAACTTACAATTAACATTTCACACTTCATAATTACGTAATTACTTACGTATCAGTTATTTAAAACTGAAAATTATTATAAATTTTCGATTTAATCGAATAGTTTGTATAGATTAATAATTTAATTATAGAAGAAATGAAAAAAAAGGATCTCAGTTTTTGGAAAATTTGGAACATGAGTTTTGGGTTTTTAGGAATACAATTTGGTTTTGCTTTGCAAGGTGGAAATATGTCACGTATTTTTCAAACATTAGGAGCAAGTCAAGATGAAATTCCCATGTTATGGATTGCTGCACCTTTAACAGGACTACTTGTACAACCCATTATTGGTTATATGAGTGATCGTACTTGGAGTAATAAATGGGGTAGAAGAAAGCCTTATTTCTTCTTGGGTGCCGTGTTAAGTACGTTGGCTTTATTCTTTATGCCTTATTCTCCTTATTTATGGGTGGCAGCTGGATTTTTATGGATTTTAGATGCTTCTATAAATATTTCAATGGAACCGTTTAGAGCTTTGGTAGCCGATTTATTACCCGAAAAACAACGCTCTTATGGATTTGTAGTACAGGCTTTAATCATAGGTATAGGTACTTGGATAGCAAGTAACTTACCTTGGATGGTTTCAAAATTAGGTGTAAGCGATGCAGCCGAAGCAGGAATGATACCAATGTCGGTTAAAGTTTCTTTTGCTATTGGAGCTTTAGTGTTTATGGCGAGTATTTTATATACCATTTTTACAACTAAAGAATATCCACCAGAAGATATGGAGGAGTTTGAAAAAGAAAAATCTAAAAAAAATAGTTTTGTTTCAGATATTTTGAATAATGTAGGAAATATGCCGTCAACTATGAAAAAATTGGGCGTTGTTCAATTTTTTAGTTGGTTTGCTTTTTTCACGATGTGGAGTATGTCAAATCCAGCTTTAACAGAACACGTTTATCATACACCTGCACCAATTGAAAAGAATTATAATATGGCAGATCTAGCTCAAAAAGCAGATTTTGATACTAAAAATACCGCATTTCAAAAATCATCAAATTTAGTAGGTTCAAATATGGGTATTTATGGACTGTCATCAATGGCTTTTGCATTGTTATTGGTTTTTTATACTTCAAAAAAGAATATTAATAGAAAATATGTTCATATGTTTTCCTTAATACTTGGTGGTTTAGGGTTTTTAGTGATGGTTTATTTACCCGAACCTAGCTATTTAGCATTAGCTTTTGCATTAATTGGTTTTGCTTGGGGAAGTATATTATCGATGCCTTACGCAATGCTTTCGAGTACTATTAACCCCAAAAAAATGGGCGTATTTATGGGGATTTTCAATATGTTTATTGTAATTCCACAGATAATAGGTGCGCTTGGAGGAATAAATTACATATCTGGTTTGTTTGGAGAAAAAGCTATAAATGCAATGCTTGTAGCGGGAATAAGTTTAATCATTGCTGGTTTTTGTAATTTATTAATTACAGATAAAGCAGCAATATCATATCAAGAAGTAACAAATGAATAAAGCAGTTATATTTGATTTAGATGGTGTAATTGTAGATACTGCAAAATACCATTATAAAGCTTGGCAAAATGTTGCCAAAGTATTAGGGTTTCAGTTTACTAAAGAACAAAATGAAACCCTAAAAGGTGTAAGCAGAGTAAAATCGTTAGATATTCTTATCGGTTTATCTGGTAAAACAATATCCAATAAAGAAAAAGAAGCCTTATTAATATCCAAAAATGAGGAGTATTTAATTTCTGTGGCTGAAATGCAAGCTGATGAAATATTAGATGGCATCGTTGAAGTTTTAGATTACTTAGATGAAAACAAGATTAAATACGCTTTAGGTTCGGCTAGTAAAAATGCACCATTGATATTAAAAAAAGTTGGTTTGTTTGATCGATTTATAGCCATTGTTGATGGAAATGATGTAAGTAAAGCAAAACCAAACCCCGAAGTGTTTTTAATTGCTGCAAAAAAATTAGATTTAAATCCTGAAAACTGTATTGTAATTGAAGATGCAGTTGCTGGAGTAACTGCAGCAAATGCTGCCAATATGTTAAGTATTGGTATTGGAGAACAGGATATTTTAAGTCACGCCGATATCATTTTAAAAGATACAAGTAGATTGACAATTAAGTTATTGAACAGTATATTTTTTTAGAAATAAGAAGTAAGAAACAAGAGGCTAGACAAAAGAGAATAGAAAAGAAAAAAATAATGAAAATTCTGCGACAATCTGAGAAATCTATGGGAGAACAACAAGAGTATATCTTTGTGAACCTTTTTGTTTCTTTGTGAGTCTTAGTGAAATAATTATAAAATGAAAGATTACATAAAACCAAATAATTGGAGTTTAATAGAAGAAGGTTTCGATAAAAATAAAGTCGAAGCATCGGAAAGTTTATTTAGTATCGGAAACGGTATTTTTGGACAACGCGCCAATTTTGAAGAACAATATTCAGGAAAAACCCTACAAGGAAACTATATTGGTGGAATTTATTATGAAGATAAAACACGTGTTGGATGGTGGAAAAATGGTTATCCAGAGTATTTTGCTAAGGTATTAAACGCTCCAAATTGGATTGGTATAAAAGTTAGAGTAAACGGTGAAGAGTTGGATTTAAACACCATTAAAGTTTCTAATTTTCGAAGAGAACTCAATATGAAAGAAGGTTATTTACAACGTTCTTTTACGGCGCATTTTAAAGCTGGTAAAGTTGAAATTTTAAGTACTCGTTTTTTAAGTTTAGATATAAATGAGTTAGGCGCTATAAAATATGATATAAAACCAATTAATTTTGATGCTGAACTTGAAATTCTACCTTATTTAGATGGTGGAATTAAAAATGAGGACTCTAATTATGATGAGCTTTTTTGGGAGGTATTGAATATAGAATCATCAGAAAATGAAGCTTATATTTTGTCAAAAACTAAGAAAACAGATTTTTATGTTTCTACAGGAATGAAATTAAACTTTTTATTAAATAATAAAGAGATTGTTTTTTTAGATCGAATGATTAGAAATTCTGAAAAAAACAGTACATTCAGTTATAAATTTAATGCCACCGCAAATACTACTTTAAGTACTTATAAATATGGTGGTTATGTAAGTTCTTTAAATTGTGATAAAGATAATTTAATAAGAAAGCATAAAACGATTTTAAAGAATGCGACAGAAATTGGGTTTGAAAAACTATTAGATAACCAAAAAATAGCTTGGGAAAAAATATGGGAAACTTCCGATATTGAAATAAAAGGCGATGTAAAAGCACAACAAGCCATTCGGTTTAATATTTTTCAATTAAATCAAACGTATACCGGTGAAGATTCTCGTTTAAATATTGGACCAAAAGGATTTACCGGAGAAAAATATGGTGGTTCTACTTATTGGGATACCGAAGCCTATTGCATCCCATTTTATATGAGTACCAAAGATAAAAAAGTAGCTCGTAATTTATTAATGTATCGCTATAATCAATTGGATAAAGCCATTGAAAATGCAGGTAAATTGGGCTTTAATTCAGGTGCTGCATTGTATCCTATGGTTACTATGAATGGCGAGGAATGCCATAATGAATGGGAAATTACATTCGAAGAAATTCACCGTAATGGCGCAATGATTTATGCCATTTATAATTACGAAAATTATACGGGCGATTTAGATTATATTGCAACTAATGGCTTGGAAGTCATCATTGCCGTAGCTCGTTTTTGGAAACAACGTGTTAATTTTTCAGCTGACAAGCAAAAATACGTAATGCTTGGTATTACTGGACCAAACGAGTATGAAAACAATGTAAATAATAATTTTTACACCAATTATTTAGCCAAATGGTGTTTGGAATACGCCGTTGAAAAAGTAGCGTTTATTAAAGAGAATTACAAATCGGATTTTGATCGTGTTGCTAACAAAACAAAAATATCGGATAACGAAATTAATACTTGGAGTGACATTGCAGGAAAAATGTATTTTCCGTATTCGGATAAAGATGGCGTTTATTTACAGCAAGATGGCTTTTTAGATAAAGAATTACTTCCAGCAAGTAACTTAAAAGACTCGGAACGACCAATAAATCAGTTTTGGTCTTGGGATCGAATTTTACGATCGCCATACATCAAACAAGCTGATGTTTTACAAGGGTTTTATTTGTTTGAAAATCACTTTACGGATAAAGAATTAGAACAGCATTTTAATTATTATGAGCCTTTAACAGTTCACGAATCATCTTTATCACCTTGCGTACATTCCATTATAGCATCAAAAATTGATAATGATAGCAAAGCGTACGAAATGTATCTGCGTACTGCAAGATTAGATTTGGATGATTATAATGCTGAGGTTCACGAAGGTTTGCATATTACAAGTATGGCAGGAACGTGGATGTCTATTGTACAAGGGTTTGGTGGTATGCGTAATTTTGATAATAAACTGAGTTTTAATCCAAAAATCCCGAAAGAATGGGAATCCTATTCGTTTAAAATCAATTATAGAGGTCGTGTTTTACAAATTTATAAATCGCAAACAGAAATGAAAATCATCAATTTATCTGATAAAGAAATTGAAATAGAAGTTAATGGAAAAGCAAAGGTAGTTTAAAACAGATATAGAACCCTTAAGGTTTTAAACCTTAGTAAGGTTGTACGTAAAAATAATAAAAATGAAAAATATATTTTACATCTTAATTCTAATGACATTCCTTTTTTCGTGTAAAAAAACGAATGAAACGCAACAAAAACTTGCCATAAAAGGTATGGCAAGTCCAATTTACCTAGAATTTGGTAATGGAGAAATTTTGTTATCCGATTATTTTTTAGATACTTCAAAAATTGATTCTATTGGTAAAACAAAAGAATATGATGCTGTTTTAACCGATAAAAAAACCAAAGTTAGTTATAAAGTTGGTGAAAAAACGCCAAACATTACCAATCTTAAAGTTTGGGTAAAAGGAACAGCTTACGATATTCCGATGTTTAAAAGTACCTTAGTGGCAACGAGTTTTTCAATTCCTGATGCTACACAAAAATACAAAGACGTAAAAATAAAAGGCGAATTTAGCAATTGGCAACAAAAACCAATGATTCTAAAAGATGGTAAATGGATTTATACTACCAAAGTAAACAAAGGAAACCATCAATATGTACTTGTTGTTGACGGAAAAGAAACTATAGATCCAACCAATAAAAATACGATTAGCAACGGTATGGGTGGCACAAATTCTGTTTTGAAAATTGAAACGAATGCGGATAAAACACCTACAATATCTACACAAAAAGTTACAAATAAAGGTTATTCAATTCATTCAACAAACAGTGCAAGTAAAGTGCTAATTTATATTGATAATCAGCTTATTGAATCATTTAAAGAAAAGCACAAAAGAAGAAGTGTTAAAAATGATTTAGATTTAAGTTTACCTAAGAAATTTAAATCGAGTCGTTCAAGTATTCGTATATTTTCTACCAATGAATATGGCAGATCTAACGATTTATTAATCCCGCTACAAAACGGAAAAATCATCACCAATGCCAAACAATTAAAAAGAACCGATTTTCATTCACAAATTATGTATTTTTTAATGGTAGACCGTTTTAAAGATGGTGACAAATCGAATACAAAATTGGTGAAAAATGATAGTATATTACCAAAAGCAAACTATTATGGTGGTGATTTAAAAGGCGTTTTAGACAAGATAAAAGAAGGTTATTTTAATGATTTAGGTATTAATACCGTTTGGTTGTCGCCAATCACACAAAATCCTGAAGGTGCTTTTGGTTTATGGCCAGAGCCAATGACTAAATTTTCTGCATATCACGGTTATTGGCCAATTTCAAGTACAAAAATTGATTATCGGTTTGGTAACGAAAAAGTATTTAAAGAACTTATTGCAGAAGCACACAAAAAAGATTTAAATGTATTGTTAGATTATGTTGCTAATCACGTTCATAAAGAGCATCCTTTATATAAAAATCATCCAGAATGGGCAACGTCATTATACTTGCCAGATGGCACAATGAATACCGAAAAATGGGACGAACATCGCTTAACCACTTGGTTTGATACCTTTTTACCAACATTAGATTTCTCTAAAAAAGAAGTCGTTGAAAAAATGACCGATTCTGCTGCAACTTGGGTAACCAATTATAAATTAGACGGATTTAGACACGATGCAACCAAGCATATTCAGTTGGATTTTTGGCGAACTTTAACACGAAAAGTGAAACAACGTACCAACCGACCAATTTATCAAATAGGCGAAACGTATGGAAGTCCAGAATTAATCCGAAGTTATGTGAATACAGGAATGCTTGACGGACAATTCGATTTTAATTTATACGATGCATCGGTGCAAGCCTTTGCAAATCCAGAAGCTGGCTTTGAAAATTTAAGCGATGCGTTACAAAAAGCGATGTATTATTATGGTTCGCATCATTTAATGGGAAATATTTCAGGTAACCAAGACAAAGCACGTTTTATAAGTTATGCAAGTGGCGATGTAAAGTTTGATGAAGATGCCAAAAAAGCAGGTTGGACGCGTGAGATAAAAATGAGCGATACGTCAGCATACAATAAATTAGCAATGCTGCAAGCATTTAATTTAACAACTCCTGGGATTCCTTGTATTTATTATGGTGATGAATACGGGAGTATTGGCGGAAACGATCCTGACAATCGTAAAATGATGCAATTTGATGATTTAAATACCGATGAAAAATCGTTGAAACAACGAGTGACTGAATTAGTTAAATTAAGACGAAATTCAATGGCATTACAATATGGAAATACCGAAGTTTTAAAAGCCGATAAAACCAGTTTAATCATAAAACGTCAGTATTTTGATGAAGAAGTAATTATAATTTTTAATAAATCTAACAAAGTAGTTGATTATAACGGAACTAAAGTACAACCAAATAATTTTAAAATAATTAAATAAAATATCCAGCTTTGTGAACTTAGTGTAAAGCTTTGTGAACATTGTGGTTAAAATAAATATGAAAAAACTACTACAACTACTATCCATCTTAATTATAGCAACAAGTTGTCAAGATAAGAGTGTTTCAAAACCAATAAAAGCCCCTTTTTTATGGGAATCTGCCAATATCTATTTTTTGTTAACCGATAGATTCAATAACGGAGATACAACCAATGATGTGAATTTTGACAGAACCAAAGAAACTGCCAAATTAAGAGGTTTTAAAGGTGGCGATATTAAAGGAGTCACCCAAAAAATAAAAGAAGGTTATTTTACGGATTTAGGTGTAAATGCCATTTGGTTATCGCCAATTGTAGAACAAATTCACGGTAGCGTTAACGAAGGTTCAGGAAACACTTACGGATTTCACGGTTACTGGACGAAAGATTGGACTGCTTTAGATCCAAATTTTGGAACAAAAAAAGATTTACACGAATTGGTGAAAACGGCACATATTAACGGAATTAGAATAATCTTAGATGGCGTAATAAATCACACAGGACCAGTTACTGCAATAGACAACGTTTGGTCAAAAGAATGGGTTAGAACGGAACCACAATGTAATTACAAAGATTATGAATCTACTGTGACTTGCACTTTAGTTAAGAATTTACCAGATATTAAAACCGAATCTAATGATGCAGTTGAATTGCCAATACAACTCATCGAAAAATGGAAAAAAGAAGGCCGCTATGAACAAGAAGTAAAAGAATTAGATTTATTTTTCAAAAGAACAGGTTATCCAAAAGCACCAAAATATTACATTATTAAATGGTTAACGGATTATATAACCGAATTTGGAATTGATGGTTATAGAGCAGATACAGTAAAGCATATAGAAGAATCCATTTGGCAAGATTTTAAAACTCAATGTGACTATTCCTTTTCAGAATGGAAAAAAAACAACACTTCAAAGGTACTTGATAATTCCTCTTTTTATTTGGTAGGAGAAGTTTATGGCTACGGAATAAGTTCAGGTAAAAAATATCATTTTTCCAATAAGGAAGTTGATTATTTCGATAAAAGTTTTCATAGTTTAATCAATTTTGAATTTAAATGGAATGCAAAACAATTTCCTGATTATGAGACTTTATTCTCAACATATTCTAACCTATTAAATTCGAATTTAAAAACTAAAGGAACATTGAATTATGCAACATCTCACGATGACGGATCGCCATTTGATAAAGAAAGAATGAAACCTTTTGAAACAGCAACTAAATTATTATTAACACCAGGTACATCGCAAATTTATTATGGAGATGAATCTGCAAGATCATTGATAATTAATGGAACAGAAGGTGATGCCACATTGAGATCTACAATGAATTGGGAAGCAATTGCAATTGATGGCTACACAAAAAAAATAATGAAGCATTGGCAAAAGCTTGGTCAGTTTCGTGAAAATCATCTTGCGGTTGGCGCAGGAATTCATCAGATAATTTCAGAAAAACCCTATGTGTTTCAACGGACTTTTTCTAAGGATAAATTAAACGATAAAGTAGTTATTGGATTAGATTTAGCTATTGGGAAGAAAGAAATTTCTGTAGGAGAAGTCTTTAAAGAAAATGAATTGATAATTGATGCGTATTCTGGCAAGAAAACAACTGTAAAAAATGGAAAAGTAAGTATAGATTCTGATTTTGGAATTGTATTACTTGAAAAACGATAAATACTAAAACCAACATTACTAAGGTTTAAAACCTTAGTAATGTTAAAAAACAATAAAAATGAAAAATATACTTTTAATGACTTTCAGTTTTTTACTGATAATTTCGTGTAAAAAATCTACCAAAGAAACAGCAACAATAAAAGATATAGAAATTGCGAAAATGTCTCCAGAGATAATGGAAAACGCCGTTATTTACGAAGCAAACATCCGTCAATATTCCAAAGAAGGTACCTTTGCAGCATTTACCAAAGACATTCCTAAAATTAAAAAACTAGGTGTAAAAATAATTTGGGTAATGCCTATTTTCCCAATTTCGGAAACCAAACGAAAAGCAACTGGAGGCGATTTTGCATCAAATATAAAAGACGAAGTAGAACGTAAAAAAGCTCTAGGAAGTTATTACGCTGTATCAGATTTTACAAAGGTGAATCCTGAATTTGGAAATATAGATGATTTTAAAAACTTGGTAAAAAAAGCACACCAAAACGGAATTTATGTCATATTGGATTGGGTTCCAAATCATACAGGTTGGGATCATACGTGGATAAAATCTAATCCTGAATTTTACACCAAAGGAAAAGATGGAAAAATTACGCATCCGTTAAAAGAAGATGGAACTTCTATTGGTTGGGATGATGTAGCTGATTTAAATTATGATGAAAAAGGCTTATGGGCAGCAATGCAAAAGGATATGAGTTATTGGATAGAAAAAGAAAACATTGATGGTTTTAGGTGTGATGTTGCAGGAATGGTTCCAGTGCCATTTTGGAGAGAAACCATTGGGAAGCTAAGAGCCAAAAAAGATATTTTTATGTTGGCAGAAGCTTGGGAACCAGAATTGATGCACGAAAACATCTTTGATATGGCGTACGCTTGGGATGGGCATCATCTATTAAATGCTATTGCAAAAGGAGAGAAAACAGTAAAAGATTGGGATGCATATATGGAAAAAACAAGTAAACAATATGAAAAAAATGACATCTTAATGAATTTTATAACCAATCACGATGAAAATTCTTGGAACGGAACCGTAAAAGAACGTATGGGAAATGCCTCTGAAATTATGTTGGTTTTAAGTTATTTAATGGATGGAATGCCTTTGATTTATTCAGGGCAAGAATATGACCTTAATCATCGCTTGAAGTTTTTTGAAAAAGATAGTTTTGAAAAAAATAGAGGTAGAGCTTGGGGACTTTTAGAAAAATTGGGCGAGTTAAAAAACAATAATATTGCATTAAATGGTGGAAAAAATTCAGCAACCTATAATCGTTTTGATAGTTATAATGATAATGTATTAACTTTTGAAAGAACAAATAATGGTAAGAAAATCACATTTATTGGAAATTTGTCAAGTAAAGAACAAATTTTTGATACCAAAGAAGAATTAACTGCTAAAAATATATTTTCAGGTCAATATAAAACTTTTAAAAAGGGACAAAGAACTAATTTAAAACCGTGGGAATATTTCGTTTTAATTGATTAATCAAACCGATAAACCAATCCATTACTAATTTCGTACTGCTGTTTTGGAATGCCAACAACAGGAAATGTATCGTAAGTAAAATTAAAAGCCGTTTTAAAGGATAAATTTTTATATACTTGAAATTTTAGAGCACTTTGATGTGAAACTCTATAATCAGCAAAACGACTTAAATTAGGTTGATAATAGGATGTGCTTATCAATGATATTTTATCATTGAAGTATAAGCTAAAGGTGAAATAATTACTATTTCGCCAATCTTTATGCGTTCTATTTGGTGTTTCTAATGTTTTCTCGTATTCATACATAACAGCACTTCCAAGATAGAATTTATATTTTTCAGATTTTGAAAGTTTATATCTTAAGCCTGATCCTGCTAATTCTCTAAAATCAATTTTTGAAATGGCATTGTACTGATTTTGCAAAAAAGCTTCCCAAACTAACTTGTTATTAAAGCTATAATTATACCGTAAATGTTGAACGCCTTTATTTACAAAGTCGGCATTATCAGCACTTTCAAAACCAATTTTATTAATAAACATAATCAGCTGTTTATTCGTTTTATATTGAATGTGAATGTTATTTTTTATACGTAAAAGTGATCTGATATTTTTAGAAAAACCCACATTTAAGCCAATTGATCCAGACCAACCAGTTGTATCGGTTACCATTCGCATAGATTCAGTATTAATTATTTGCGATTGGATAGTAATGCTTATGAATAAAAGGAAGAGTAGTATTATTTTTTTCATACGCTTTTATTTATCTTTAAATTTACGATACAATCGCTTTTGATGCGTATCCAAACTAGCAAATTTCCCTTTAATCAATACGTGCGTTACATTATTTGTTCGCATATCCAAAGCATCACCAGTAGAGATAAATAAAGTTGCATCTTTACCAACTTCTAAAGTGCCTATTTGCTTATCTATTCCTGTAATTTTTGCAGCATTAAGTGTCAGCATTTTAATCGCTTTTTCATAATCTAAGCCGTAAGCAACTGCAGTACCAGCTAAAAAAGGAAGATTCCTCGTATTCATTCTTTCCATAGATCCAGCAGTATCAAAAGCAACAGTAATACCTGCATCATCTAAAATTTTTGCATTTTTAAACGGTAGTTTGATATCTTGATCTTCGGCAGTAGGCAAGGAGTGAACCCTTTGAATTATAACAGCAATGTTGTTTTCTATTAACAATTCGGTTTGCTTAGTACTTTCAAAACCTCCTATAATCACTATTTTTTTGATAGCAAACTGATTTTTAAAAGCAATGGCATCAATAATTTCTTTCTCACCATTTACATGAATATACAAGGTTTTATTCCCATCAAACAACCCTTTTAACGCCACTTGTTTTAAGTTGATTTTATCAGATTCTATTTGTTTATTTTCATCAAAAAAAGTAATGATTTCTTGAGTTTGCTTTGTGTAATTTTTATTTTCTTTTAATGAGCCTGGCTGTGCCCACCAACCACTTCTGTTAAATGATGTTGGCCAATTTAAATGTATACCTTCGTCTTCTTTAACTAGTGCATCTTCGTAATTCCATGCATCAAACTGCACCATAGATGAAGTACCAGAAATTCGTCCGCCACGTGGCGTAATTTGCCCCATTAAAACACCGTTAACTAAAACGGTTTCGGTAACTTTAGACTCGGTATTATAAGCAATAATACTTCTAATGTGTGGATTAAAGGCACCCATTTCTCTAGTGTCTAAAGTTGCTTTTACAGCATCAATTTCTGCTAAACCAAGCGTTGAGTTTAGTGCAATAAAACCTGGATAGACATGCTTTCCATCTGCATTAATAAATTGCCCTTTAGATTCCGTTTTAGATGAATTATTTTCCCCAATAAAAGTTATTTTTCCATTCTCTAAAACAATGCGACTATTCTCTATAACGCTTCCGTCGCCAATATGAGCTGTTGCT
>JAZGEV010000097.1:0-18406 GCA_036478895.1 Flavobacteriaceae bacterium
AATTTCACGTAGTGTATTGAAAGATTAATTGAAAGAAGTTGTTGATATATACATGTTAGTGCCAATTATGACCCGTCCTAAAATATGTATACACAAATTAAAAACATATATTTAGCTTATTTTCAGAATCGAAAGCTAAATAATTTATTCAAAGGGAATTTAGAAAGTCGTGAAATTAAAAATTACTATTAATGTAACCTTATTTTAGATCTAGACTAAGAATGAATGGTTTAGTAATAATACTGAAAAAGGAAATCCAAGATTGGTTTCCTTTTTATTTAGAAAATAAATTATTCCATTTCATTAGGCTTAACTATCTTTCCCGCTAATTTTTCACGCCAATTTCTCCAACCATATTTTTTACTAAAAATGAATAATAGTATTGGATAAATTATAAGTACAGGAACAAAGGTTTCAAAACCAATTGAAGGCTCAGAATTATCTATTAAAAGCGCATCCGTTTGAAAAACAGTCCACGTTGTAGTCACAAATATTGCTGCAACAATATTATTTGCTGCATGAAATCCTAATGCTAATTCTGTGCCTTCATCCATTAAGGTTAAAACACCTAAAAACAGACCAGTACCAATATAATACACCATCACAATATTCCCCAATTTTTCAACCTCTGGATTTGCTCCGTGCAATAAACCAAAAGCTACAGACGTGACAAGCAACGGTAATAATGTGGTGTTTAAAACAGCATGCAACCCATTATATATAGGCGTTTTACTTAATTTAGAAACCAAGTTGGTATTTAATAACAACACCAATAGAGCCGTTAAAATACTAACAATTCCAAATCTAATAAGTCCATTGTATTTGTGAAATTCAACCATCTCTGCTAAAACGATATAAGCAAATACACTCACAATAATATAAAACACTACAAATGGAAATGATTTTTTAATTGTTGCAATCCCTAGACCTTGCATAAAATAACCTCTAAAAAGTAATTCTTCAAAACTGGTTTGAAATGGTAAAATAAAAAATGAAATTAAAACTAACACTACAAAAGGGATGAGTTTAAAATTCCAAGTATAATTCTCTGGCGCCATAAAATAACCCAAAACAAGTAGCGATAATGAAACTAAAAACCACAAGCCAAATGCAAAAAAAACGCGTTTCCAGTCTGTTTTTTTACGACTTGTAATCAAAGATGTAAAGGATCGTTTATGAATGTATTTTACAGAAAACCATAACGCAATTAAACCGCCAATAAACATGAGTATCATTAAAAACAAAAACAGATTGGCATCAATACCCAAATCCATAAAATTATTTGCTGCAGACTTATACATTTCTTCCAAACTAGAACTGTGCATTGTTGCAACTATCAACAATGGTATTACACCAATAAATTGCCAGCCAAGCATTACAATAACTAGTGTTGCAATATATAGCCAAATGCTATTTCTACCTTTAAAAGCTTGTTGAATATAGGTCATCTTTAGTTTAATTTTATGGATAATAAGCCATGATGAGAATCATGTGCTATCACTTTTTTGTTTTTAATTACAATTAATTGTGGTGATTGATGTATCACATTAAATTTACTAGCTACAGCATTAGAAATATCGCGAAAGCGCAATAAATCTAAAAAATATAAATCAACATCACTATCCAATGCAGTGAATTGTTTTTCGAATTGTTTAATAACCATACCACTAACACCACAACGTGTGCTGTGTTTAAATATGACTTGTTTTTTGGTTCCTGAATGAACTAAAATTTCATTCAATTGCATCATTGAATTTAACGGAATCCAATCCACATCAGAAAACGTATCTTCTTTTGCCGAAAATAAATTAGAAAAAATACCCATTAGTCTCTAGACATAAAGATGCGTAAAACATACCAAAACAACAACATAAATGATGCAAACAAACCTACCGCAGCTCCAACATATTGATCTGGCTGATATTCGTATTTTAATTGCGATGTTTGGTATAATATAGTACCAGCAGCAATTACTATCATTAGTACAGAAAACCATAAACCAAGATCAAATCCAAATAAAATGCCTGTTACTATTAAGCCAATTGCTATAAAAAATCCAATGGTTAAAGCAGATTTTAAGAATGAAAAATCCTTAGTACTCATCAATGCAACAGCACTTAAACCAACAAATAAAAATACGCTTACTAAACCTGCTTGCTGTATAACTTGTGGCGAACTGTAATGCATTGCAATGTAAATCATTGGGACAAAAATAATAGCTTCTGCTACAACATAAAATGCCAAGCCCAAATATTGTGTTTGTCTGCTTGTATTGTGGGCTAGTTTTTCAGCAAAATTAGTAGCTAACCAAAAACCACCTAATAACGCTAACCACAAATAGCCTTGAGTTAATGAAAGCATAAATTTTACCAAAGGCTCAGATTTTAACATCATTGCTTCCACGCCAATAAAAGCGACTAAAGCTAATGCTACGTGAGTGTATGTTTTCTTATAAAAAGTTGCTTTTTCTGTTGCTTCTAAATTGATGAATAAATCTTGTGTGTGTTCCATAGTTGTTTTAAAATGTTAGTATTTAGTAATGGCAAATGTACGGATTAATTTAGTTTTAAATTTACCTAATAATATCTAATCAAAAGTCAATCCAAAAATTCAATTACAAAAAAATCTGCTAAAAAGTCATATTTCAAAAGCCTTTAAAGCCATTTTGTCGTAAATAGTTACAGCTTCAGACAACGGAATACTTTTTGATTATGCTATATTAAACATTGAAAAATTCGATGATTGAATTTTCAATATTAAAAATACAAAACAATGAACATTAATAATTATACTATAAAATCTCAAGAATCAATTCAATATGCACAAGAATTGGCACAAGGATTTGAACATCAACAAATAGAAAACGCACATCTTTTAAAAGCAATTTTTAAAGTAGATGAACACGTTATCCCATTTATACTAAAAAAATTAAGTGTTAATTTAAGTTTGTTTCAAAAAACTTTAGACACCATTTTACAATCGTTTCCAAAAGTAAAAGGTGGCGAACTGCAATTTTCTAGAACTACTGCAACTATGCTTACCGATGCAAATATCATTGCAAAAAAAATGAAAGATGAATATGTATCCATTGAACATTTAATAATTGCAATATTAAATTCAAAAGGTGCAACAGCTCAACTTTTAAAAGACAATGGCATCAATGAAAAAGAATTAAATGCTGCTATTAACGAAATGCGAAATGGCGAACGTGTCACATCACAATCGGCTGAGGACACTTATAATTCCTTAAAAAAATATGCCAAAAACTTAAATGAAATGGCAAACACAGGAAAACTAGATCCTGTTATTGGACGTGATGAAGAAATACGTAGAATACTACAAATTTTATCGCGTAGAACAAAAAACAATCCTATACTTATTGGTGAACCAGGCACTGGAAAAACAGCCATAGCTGAAGGTTTAGCACATCGGATTGTAAAAGGTGATGTGCCAGAAAATTTACAAAATAAAACACTTTATTCTCTAGATATGGGTTCCTTAATTGCGGGCGCAAAATATAAAGGCGAGTTTGAAGAACGTTTAAAATCGGTTGTAAAAGAAGTGACATCAGCCAATGGTGAAATTATTTTATTTATCGACGAAATTCACACTTTAGTTGGTGCTGGTGGTGGACAAGGCGCAATGGATGCAGCAAATATATTAAAACCTGCATTGGCTCGTGGTGAATTACGTGCCATTGGCGCAACAACATTGGATGAATATCAAAAATATTTCGAAAAAGATAAAGCTTTAGAAAGACGTTTTCAAAAAGTAATTGTAGATGAACCCGATACAGAATCTGCTATTTCTATTCTAAGAGGTATTAAAGAAAAATACGAAACGCATCATAAAGTACAAATTAAAGACAGTGCCATTATTGCTTGTGTGGAATTATCGCAACGTTATATTACCAATCGGTTTTTACCAGATAAAGCCATTGATTTAATGGACGAAGCAGCTGCAAAAATTCGGATGGAAATAAATTCAAAACCTGAAGAATTGGATGTTTTAGATCGTAGAATAATGCAATTAGAAATTGAAATTGAAGCCATAAAACGTGAAAAAGACGAACGTAAAATTGCTAAAATCAAAAAAGAACTCGCCAATTTAAAAGAAGATAGAGAAAGTATTTATGCCAAATGGAAAAGTGAGAAAGATATGGTAGATGATATACAAACTGCCAAAGAAAATATAGAGAATTTTAAACTTGAAGCAGAACGTGCAGAACGTGATGGTAATTACGGTTTGGTTGCAGAAATCCGTTATGGAAAAATTCAAAAAGAAGATGAAATCTTAGTGAAATTACAAGCAAAACTTGCCAATAATCAAGAGAACTCGTTAATAAAAGAGGAAGTCACTAGCGAAGATATTGCTGAAGTTGTTGCAAAATGGACAGGCATACCTGTGCAAAAAATGTTACAAAGTGATCGTGAAAAATTATTGGAATTGGAAACCGAATTGCATAAACGTGTTGTAGGACAAGATGAAGCAATTATTGCGGTAGCTGATGCTGTTAGAAGATCTAGAGCTGGCTTGCAGGATGTGAAAAAACCATTAGGTTCGTTTCTGTTTTTGGGAACAACTGGTGTTGGAAAAACTGAATTGGCCAAAGCGTTAGCAGATTATTTATTTGACGATGAATCGGCTTTAACAAGAATTGATATGAGTGAATATCAAGAACGTCATTCGGTTAGTAGATTAATTGGTGCGCCTCCAGGTTATGTTGGTTATGAAGAAGGCGGACAATTAACCGAAGCGGTTCGTAGAAAACCATATTCAGTCATTTTATTAGATGAAATCGAAAAAGCACATCCAGATACGTTTAATATTTTGTTACAAGTACTCGATGAAGGTCGTTTAACGGATAACAAAGGGCGCATAGCCGATTTTAAAAATGCCATAATTATAATGACATCCAATATGGGCGCGCATATTATTCAAGAGAAATTAGAGCATTTGGATATGGAGAAAAGAGCGCTTGTAGTTGATGAAACCAAAACTGAAGTTTTGCGCTTATTAAAAGAAACAGTTCGACCAGAGTTTATCAATAGAATTGACGAAATCATCATGTTTACGCCTTTAAATAAAACCGAAGTTACTCAAATTGTTCGGATTCAAATAAATGGATTAACAAAAATGCTTAGCGAAAAGAATATTCAGTTTTCTGCAACCGATGAAGCTATTACAAATTTAGCGACTCTTGGCTTTGATCCACAATTTGGTGCAAGACCAATAAAACGTGTTATACAACGTGAAGTGCTCAATAAATTGTCAAAAGAAATATTGGGCAATAAAATTACTGCCGATAGCTCTATTTTATTAGACGCTTTTAATGGTGAGTTTGTATTTAGGAATGTGTAAATTTTTATTGAACATCAAAAAATAAAAAAATATTCTGCTTATTCTGCTGGTATTGGCTACAAAGTTTATTTGTAGTTTTAAAAAACACCTAGATTTAAACAGAAAGATTAACATGTTTTTAATAAAATTTACCAATATTATTTAATACATTTGCACATTCAATGAAACTATTTCAAAAAATAACGGCCCTTTTACTATCTATAATTGTTGTTTTATCAACCTTATCATTTAGTGCAATTACACATTATTGTGGTGGTGAAGCGGTTGCTATTTCTTATTTTGGTGACTCAGAATCTTGTGGTAATGATGAAGGTTCTTGCTGTAATGCTGATGATGTTCTTAAAAAATCAAAAGCAAATTTTAAAAAAACGCCTTGTTGTAAAGACATTAAAAGTCAAATAAGTAGCTCTAATTTTCTGAAATCAAATAGTGCAATTTCAAACGTAATTAGCTTCAATGCAATTTTTACATCGCAGTATTTTAATTTTGAACAAAAGACAATAGCCCACTTTTTTACAAATAATTTTTATTATAAAATTATTTACGAAAAGCAAAATTTACAAATTCTCTTTCAATCTTTTTTAATTTGATGTTTAATTATTTTTTCTGAAAAATAATTAATAATAACAAACATCAAAACATGAAAAAAACAATAATAGCCATCATTTTGGCACTAGTATCATTACATACATTTTCGCAAAAAAACGAATTAAAAGGTATGATTATGATAAAAGATTACGATAATAAAATAAAAGGTATTGAAGGTGTAAACGTCTATTGGGAAAATACCAAAATAGGTGCTTCAACAAACGAAAAAGGATGGTTTACAGTACCTTATAAAAAAGAATATACTAAATTAGTTATTAGTTATGTTGGGTTTCAAACCGACACATTAACTATTACTTCCAATAAAGAATTACATCATACTTTAAAAGAAGAAGCTAATTTAGATGAAATAACGATCCGTCAACGAAAAAAAGCTTCAGGTATAAATAACTCAAAAATTGCCAACATCATTCAAATAAATAGTGGCGAATTATTAAAAGCAGCTTGTTGTAATTTATCTGAAAGTTTTGAAACAAATCCATCCATAGATGTTAATTTTTCTGATGCGGTTACAGGAACCAAACAAATTAAAATGTTGGGACTTACAAGTCCGTATTTACTAATTACCCAAGGAAATATTCCTTCTATTCGTGGTGCATCACAAGCTTTTGGGCTCACATACACGCCTGGCACTTGGATTAATAGTATCCAAATCACCAAAGGTACTGGAAGTGTTGTCAATGGCTTTGAAAGTATTTCTGGGCAGATAAATACAGAATTAAAAAGACCCGAAAATGACGATACATTTTTTCTTAATTTATATGGTGCAAAAAATGGACGCATGGAAGGCAATGTCCATTTAACCCAAAAAATTAATGAAAAATGGCACACAGGTTTATACGTACACGGCAATTTACGAAACACAATAAACGATGAAAATAATGATGCCTTTTTAGATTTACCTTTAGGAAATCAAGTTAATGTAATGAATGCCTGGAATTTTAGAGATGTAAATTCGGGTTGGGAAAGTAGTATTAATTTTAAATTGTTGAACGACAAAAAACAAGGTGGTTCAATTAATTTTAATGAAGATTTACATCAAAACACCACAACAGAATACGGCACAACAATAGACACCAAACGCTTTGAAACTAGTATAAAAGCAGGTAAGGTTTTTAAAGACACGCCTTATAAAAGCATCGGCTTTCAAGCGGCTTTTAGTACACACAATCAGAATTCTTTTTACGGCATTCGTAATTATGACATTAAGCATAATAGTTTCTATTTTAATAGTATTCTACAATCCATTTTAAGTAATACGCGTAATAAATTTAAAGCAGGTATTAGCTTAAGTTATGATGATTATGCAGAAAATGTGATTGGTACCAATTTTAATAGAGAAGAAAAATCTATTGGTGGTTTTTTTGAATACGCTTATGATGCAGATAAAAAATTAAGTTTAGTTGCAGGTATTAGAGCAGATTATAATTCAATTATGAAATTTTTCATTACCCCAAGACTTCATTTAAAATATGATGCAACAGATAAGTTAACTTTTAGAGCTTCTGCTGGAAGCGGACGAAGAACCTCAACTATTTTTTCTGAAAATCAAAAATTATTCGCTACTTCTAGAAACGTTATATTACCATCTACAAGTAATTCATTATATGGCTTAGATCCAGAAAAAGCTTGGAATTATGGTGTCAGCGGTTTGTATAAATTTAAATTATTTGGCAATGAAGGTGATATTAGTGTCGATTATTTTAAAACCGATTTCCAAAATCAAGTTGTTGTAGATTATGAGAATCCTCAGCAAGTTTCTTTTTATAATTTAAACGGTAAATCCTATGCCAATAGCTTACAAGTGAGTTTTAATCAGGAAATTATTCGTAATTTAGATTTGCGTGTGGCTTACAAACATTTTGATGTAAAAACACAATACACAAGTGGTTTAAAAGACAAACCTTTACAACCTAAAGAACGTTATTTTGCAAACTTATCTTATAAAATAAGATCCAAAGAAGAAGGCAATAAAAGTTATTGGATGTTTGACGTAACCTATAACAATGTTGGTAAGCAACGTTTACCTTTCACAGGCTCAAATCCAAGTACTTTGCAATTACCCGCAATTTCACAAACGTATGGATTAATTAACGCTCAAATAACAAAAACCTTTAAAAACAAATTAGAATTGTATCTTGGCGGTGAGAATTTAGGTAATTACCAACAAAAAACAGCTATTTTAGATGATTCAAACCCGTTTGGCGCGTATTTTGATAGTTCTATGATATATGCGCCAATTCACGGTGCAAATTATTATGCTGGATTACGATTTAGTCTATAACATTTAAAATGAAAACAATGAAAAAATTAGTAATAGTACTCGTACTTTTCTCAATGACGTTAAACAGTTTCGCTCAAAAGAAAAAAGCAAAACATAAATTTCAAGTAGAAGGTGTTTGCGAAATGCGTAAAGAACGTATTGAAAAGGCTTGTTTGGACACCAAAGTTGTAAAAATGGCAACTTGGAATGTAGAATCTCACCAACTAGTTGTAATTCTTACCGAGAAAAAAACGACTGTTAAAAAGTTGAAAGAAAATATAGCCAAAGTTGGTCACGATACCGATGATGCAAAAGCTACAGATGAAGTGTATGCAAAAATGCACGAATGTTGTAAATATCGTGAATTAGAGAATCATTAGATTCTAAAGTACACAATCACATTAAGGTTTTAAAAAGTCAGGGTTTCACTTAAAGTGAAACCCTGACTTACTTTGGGACTTACTTTATTAGAAATAAGAAATCTTTAAATTGCAAATGATTATTAATTAGAAAGTGTAAAATTACTGTATTTATTATCAATCTAACTCAAATGAGAGTTTCCCTCAATAAGATGCAGCACTTACTCAATATGACTTTTAAGAATGTATAAATGCATCTATGTTTGTATTATAATCAAAACAAACATCATGAAAAAAATACTTCTTTTAATTATCACATTAGCAAACATTCAACTACTAACAGCTCAAGAGTTGGTAAATTCTGACCTAAAAAAGGTGACTGTTTTTAAAAATAATGCCAACATCAAAAGACATACTGTTGTAAATCTAAAAAAAGGCGTGCAAGAAATTGTGCTAACAGGTTTAACTACACGTTTGAATCCGTCGAGTATTCAAGTTCAATTAAAAAATAACAATGTGGAATTGCTATCAGCTAAATATGAACCAAATTATTTAATTTCAAAGAAAGACTCACCCGAAATAGAAAAGCTCAAAGAAGCCTTAAAATTGCTACAAGAAACGATGAATTGGCATGCTGTAGAAGAACATGTTTTAAAAAATACGTTAGAAGTATATCATAAAAATCAGAATTTAAGTGGCGATGCGGGTTTTACACCAAACCAAGTCATTGAATTGGCAAACGTTTATAGAACAAAGACTTTAGAATTAAAAAAAGAGCTCATTGTTATTCGCAAAAAAATTGAAAAGATTGCCAAAGAAAAAACTAAAATTGAATTACAATTAGAAAATAAAAATGCGAAATTTAACAAACCAAGTGGTCATATTGTTTTAAAATTGGATGTTAAAACAGCAACCAGTAGCACTATAAAGTTCTCTTATTTAGTTTCCAATGCTGGTTGGTCTCCACTTTACGATTTACGATCTGAAGGCATCACAAAAAACATTCAATTAAAATACAAAGCAAGTATCTATCAAAATACAGGAATCGATTGGAATAATGTACCTATGATAGTATCAACAGGTAATCCTTTACAAAATAACAACCGCCCAATTTTACAACCTTTATTTGCACAAATTTATAATCCTGTAGTAAATGCACTTGCTGGAAGAGCTGCAGGCCTTTCCATCAATAAAAAAGAAATGGCTTCCAATATGGCTTTGGAGGAAGTTGTTGTAAATAAATATAAAGATGGCTATAATTACAATGCAAACATTGCAAACAATCAATTGGCAATTAGTTATGAACTCACTAATTTACAAGATATAAAAAGTGATGGTAAAGAAAATTTAGTAGCATTAAAGAGTTATGATGTAGAGACTTCATATGTTTATCACACAGTTCCTAAAATAAATTCTGGCGCTTTCTTATTAGCTAAAATTAGCAATTGGGAAAAATATAATTTAGAAACTGGTGCAGCAAATATCTTTTTTGAAGGTGCGTATGTTGGTAAAACCACTATAAATCCAGAAGTAACCTCTAAAGAATTATTAATTTCTATGGGATTAGATCGTAATATTATTGTAGAACGCAAACAAAAAACCGACTACCATTCAAAAGCCTTTTTGGCAAATAATAAAAAGGAAACTTTTGAATATGATATTATTGTAAAGAACAAAAAAAATGTAGCCATAGATATTGAAGTTTTGGATCAAATACCGGTTTCGCAAAATAAAAAAATAAAAGTTGAACTTTTAGAAATAGGATCGGCTACTTTAAAAGAAGATAATGGTAAAGTATTATGGAAATTCACATTACAACCTCATGGCGTTTTTAAAGAAAAATTTAGCTATTCGGTAAAATATCCAAAAGATAGTAATGTAACTCATATAAAATAATTAAATGAATTAAATCATTAAAAAAGACTGCATTCTGCAGTCTTTTTTTTATAAATATCCTAACTAATTCAATAAGAAGTTTCCCTCAACAAGAAGGTGATTTAAAGAAAGGAAGTGTTTTGATTTTCACAACAAAATAGGTAAAAAGAACATCAATTGTCAATAAATAAAGTCTTTGAAGTTCTGCAAACTTTAAGGTTTTAAAAAGTCAGGGTTTCACTTTAAGTGAAACCCTGACTTTACTTTTAAAGATTATATACTATAAACCTACCTAGCAATATTAACGGCTCTAGTTTCACGTATCACAGTTACTCTTACTTGACCAGGATAAGTCATATCATTTTGTATTTTTTGAGAAATATTGAATGATAGTTCAGCCGCTTTAACATCATCCACTTTAGCGCTTTCTACAATAACACGTAATTCTCTACCTGCTTGTATAGCATAGGCTTTTTGAACACCTGTAAATGCAAATGCAATTTCTTCTAAATCTTTTAAACGTTGTATGTACGAGTCTAAAACTTGACGTCTTGCGCCTGGTCTTGCGCCAGATATAGCGTCACAAACTTGCACAATTGGAGATATTAACGACGTCATTTCAATTTCATCGTGATGTGCTCCAATAGCGTTGCAAACATCTGGTTTTTCACCGTATTTTTTCGCCCATTCCATACCTAACAATGCGTGAGGTAATTCGCTTTCCGTTTCTGGTACTTTACCAATATCGTGTAATAGACCAGCACGTTTAGCAACTTTAGCATTCAAACCAAGTTCCGATGCCATTAATGCACAAAGGTTGGCTACTTCACGTGAATGTTGTAATAAATTTTGTCCGTATGATGATCTGTATTTCATTCTTCCAACAACTTTAATCAGCTCTGGATGTAAACCATGAATTCCTAAATCAATAACAGTACGTTTTCCAACATCTGCCATTTCTTGTTCTATTGCTTTTTTTGTTTTTGCAACAATTTCTTCAATACGTGCAGGATGAATTCGTCCATCAGTTACTAATTTATGTAGTGATAAACGTGCTATTTCTCTTCTCACAGGATCAAAACAAGATAGTATAATAGCTTCTGGTGTATCATCAACAATTATCTCCACACCTGTTGCTGCTTCAAGAGCTCTAATATTTCGACCTTCTCTACCAATGATTCTTCCTTTTACATCATCGGATTCTAAGTTAAATACAGACACGCAATTTTCAACCGTTTGCTCAACACCAACACGCTGAATTGTAGATAACACAATTTTACGTGCATCTTGCTGTGCGGTTAATTTAGCTTCTTCCATTGATTCTTGGATAAAAGCCATAGCGTCTGTCTTTGCTTCGTCTTTTAAGGTTTTTGTCAATTCTTCTTTGGCATCTTCTGCAGATAAGCCAGAGATAACTTCCAATTGTTTTACATGACTTTTATGGATTTTTTCAACTTCCGATTTCTTTTTATCTAAGAATTCAAGTTTGTAATCAAAGTCCGCTTCTTTCTTTTCTAAGGTTGTATTTAATTTTTTATTCTTGTCGATTTCTTGAGAAACACGAGACTCCTTTTCACGGATTCTTTTCTCTGCATCTACAACTTTAATTTCACGTTTTTGGATGTGTCTTTCATGTTCCGATTTTAATTCAATAAAACGTTCCTTAGCTTGAAGCATTTTATTATTTTTAACACCTTCTGCTTCTATCCTAGCCTCTTTTAGTTGAATGCTTGCTTTGTTTTTTGCTTCTTTAATAATACTAGCCGATTGTTTTTTGGCACTATTTAATGTTTGCGATGCTTTATTTTTCTCTAAGACTTTGGCAATTATAAATCCAATTACAATTCCAATTATGGCGCCAATTATTGGCAGAAATAATTCATTCATTTTATATTTATTTTAGTAGATAGTTAGCTTCATTTTCTTAAACTATCTCAGTTAGTAATGATTATATTTATATTTTTTACATAAAAAAAACCTACATCGTTATGGTTATTATAAACTCCTGTAAAACAGGTTTAGGACTAACTGATTGATCAAAAATCCACGTAAAGCGGCACGATTTAACAATCAAGACTTATCCTTTTTAATAGAATAGTGTTGAGTTTATTTAACAAATAAAAATGTAGGCAATATCTCCAATTAAGGGTATATGTTGTATTTTAAAGAACTTATTTTAAATGCGAATCTAGAATGGAATTTATTTCATCCAATCTTTTATTTACATCTTTTTTTCCTAACTCATCTTTGATGCTTTTAACATCTACTTGTGATGAAAACTGTAATGCGCACATAGCTAACACGTCTTGTTTGTCTTGTACTGCATAACTTTGCTCAAACTTTTTTGAAAGTTTTGCAATCCTTTTAACTGCTTTCCTTACGCCTTCTTCCTCTTCAATATTTATTGTTAAAGGATAAACTCTATCTGCAATTTCTACACGTATTTTTAACTTTTCACTCATCTTAAATTATTCGCTTAATTGAACAATACATTTATCTATTTCACGAATTAAAGTATTAATTTTAATCTTAGTTAGGTGCTTATCTTCTTTGTTGCCTACTATTGCATTCGCAATTTTTAAAGATTGGTGTTTTTCCTCCAAATCTTTCATAAACTTAGTTTGCTCAGAAATTTTTATCAATAACGATTGCTCAGTTTGTTTTAACAAACCGTTTTCGTGTAGCAATTGCTCTTGTTTTAATATTAATTTTGTTAACTTATCTTCCAACAAGTCAACTTTTTCCAAAACATTCTCCATTTATCAAAAAAGTATAAACTAATGTACAAATTTAACAGAAGATATTTAAAAAACCTACTAATTCTATCTTAAATATTAAAAAAAAATACAGCTATTAAATTTATCCAAATATAAAAAACACTTTTGGCTTAGTTTTTGTATTTTTATCCTTTGATATTTTAAATTTAAAGAATGATTAAAAGAATTGCACTTATTATACTTATTTTGAGTTCCACTATTGGTTATTCTCAAAAAAAATACCCTCAAAATTATTTTCAAAACCCCTTAGAAATTCCTGTAATTTTAGCGGCTACATTTGGTGAATTACGTAGTAATCATTTCCACGCTGGCTTGGATTTAAAAACTCAAAAAAAAGAAGGCCTTAATGTTTTAGCCTCTGCAAACGGTTATGTATCACGTATAAAAATTCAACATGGCGGTTATGGTAAAGCACTTTATGTTACACATCCAAACGGCTATACAACTGTTTATGCACATTTAAAGAAGTTTTCTCCTGAGATTGAACAGTACGTTAAAAGAAATCAATACAATAAAGAATCCTATACCATACAATTATATCCTCAAGCAAATCAATTATCCGTAAAAAAAGGAAACACCATTGCTTTTAGTGGTAATACTGGTGGCTCTACTGCGCCTCATTTACATTTTGAGATTAGAGATAGTAGTGCAAAAATAATCAACCCAATGCATTTTGGTATTGGTGCAAAAGATTCTAAAAATCCTACAATTTTTGGGGCTTATGCATATTCCTTAGATGATTTCTCTCAAGTGAATCAATCAAACAAAAAACAAAAATTGCATTTTTCAATTCAGAAAAATGGCGAACTACTTGCAAATTCCATTGAAGCATCTGGCGTTATTGGTTTTGGAGTAAAAGCGTTTGATCGCTTAGATGCAGCAATGAATAAAAACGGTATTTACAAACTAGAATTATTTGTGAATAATGAAAAAACCTACCAACATCAATTGGAGACTTTTTCTTTTGCCGAAGGAAAATATGTGAATTTATTAGTAGATTATCCGCATTACTTTAAAAACAAATCACGTATACAAAAATGTTTTATTGTACCTAATAACAAATTGAGTATCTATAAAAACGTTATAAATGATGGTAATATTTTCATTCAAAATGGTTTAACTTATACTATTAAAATTATAGCAAGTGATTTTGAAGGTAATAAAACAACGCTTATTATTCCTGTAAAAGGTAAAGAACAAGAAATTATAACGCAAGAAGACACTAAAACAACATCGCATCATTTTAAAAGAAGTGTATTTAATAAAGTATCTGAAGGCGATGTCTCTTTAGCAATTCCAAAATATAGTTTTTACAAAGATCTTGATTTTGATTTTTCTTATAAAAATGGCATTGCTACAATCCACAACGGCTCTGTACCATTGCATAAATCATTCACGCTAAGTTTCAACACATCCAATTACACTTTGGCAGAACAAAAGCAACTGTTTATAGGTCGCGTTTATAAAAATGGCTATGTTTCTTACACAAGCGCTAAACGTAAAGAGAATAAGTTATATGTTAAAACAAAACGTTTAGGGAATTATAAATTAGCATCCGATATAAAGAAACCAACCATAACACCAAAAGGTTTTAAAAACGGTCAATGGCTAACGAATTTTAGATATTTAAAAGTTAAAATTAAAGATGATTTATCGGGCATAAAAAGCTACCGAGCTACTATAGATGGTCGTTGGGTTTTAATGGAATATGAATCTAAAACGGGTATTTTAAAATACGATTTTAACGATGGTAAAATAAGCTCAAAGACTAAAGGCGCAAAGCACACTTTAAAAGTTGTGGTTTCTGATAACGTTAATAATACTAAGACGTATATTGCAACGTTTTATAGAAAGAAATAATTAAATTTTACACTTCAAAAAATCAAACTCTTTTGAAAATCAAAAACTTACCCTTTTATCTGTTTTTACTATTTACACAAATTGTTTTAGGGCAAACAGCTCTAATTAAAGGTGTTGTAAAAGATCAAAACAACAAACCCATAGAAAATGTGTCTGTAAAATATGAAAATGTAGGAACTGCTACAGATCAATTTGGCGCTTACTCACTAGAAGTTAAAATTCCTAAAAGTAAAAAAATCACATTAGTATATAGCCATGTATCTTATAAGGCTTATAAAAAAAGATTGAATGTTCGTAAAAATGGTACGTCAACTTTTTCTCCAAAATTATCATTAAAAACGGAACAAGTAACTGAAGTGATTATTGATATAAAACAACAACAAAAAGAAAATGAACGTGCAAAAGGTATCGAAACTATTGATATTAAGGAAGTCAAAAAAATCCCAACAATTAATGATGGAATTAGTGATGTTATTAAATCCGTTGGTAGTGGCGTTACAGATAGTGGTGGAGGCGAAAGCTCAACGTATAATGTACGTGGTGGAAATTATGATGAAAACCTAGTTTATGTTAATGGAATAGAGGTTTATCGCCCATTTTTAGTGCGCTCGGGACAACAAGAAGGTTTGAGTTTTGTAAATGCTAATTTAACTAAAAGCGTTTCTTTTTCTTCAGGTGGTTTTCAGGCAAAATATGGCGATAAATTATCATCAGTTTTGGATATAACCTATAGAAAACCACATAAGTTTGGATTACAAGTTGATCTTAGTTTATTGGGCGCAAGTTTAACAGTAGAAGGTAGAAGTAAGAATAAAAAATTAACGGCAATTTTAGGTTCTCGTTATAGAAATAACAGTTTAATAGTTAATTCCAAAGACATTGAAAGTAACTACAAACCAAGCTTTACAGATGTTCAAACATATATCACCTATAAAATAAATTCAAAATTTAATGTCGATTTTCTAGGAAATTTTGCATTAAACAAATATGATTTTACGCCATTTAGTAGAGTGACAAAATTTGGTGTTTTAACCGATGCAAAAGCACTTGTGGTAAATTACGAAGGTAAAGAAATTGATAAATACGCCACTCTATTTGGTGCTTTAAAAGCAACTTACAATGTGAATGAACGTTTGTCTTTTAGTGCAACATCGTCGTCTTATAATGCGCAAGAAGAAGAGTATTATGACATTGATGCTTATTATAGTATTGGGAATGTAAATGCAGATTTTGGATCGGAAAATTTTGGCAATGTAGAGTTCCCACAATCAATTGGATCTCAACTAAATCATGCCCGAAATGATTTAGATGCTTTAATTAACAACATTGCTGTAAAAGGAAAATACAAAACACCCAAAGATGCTATTATGGATTCCTTTGAATTTGGTGTAAAATACCAACGCGAAGACATTAGAGATCGTATTATTTCCTGGGAAGTTATTGATTCTGCAGGGTTTTCGGTAAGACC
This sequence comes from Flavobacteriaceae bacterium, assembly GCA_036478895.1. Classification (GTDB taxonomy): domain Bacteria; phylum Bacteroidota; class Bacteroidia; order Flavobacteriales; family Flavobacteriaceae; genus S010-17. The sequence continues at coordinate 16,570 of JAZGEV010000097.1, forward strand.
ACCATATTTAATTGGCAATACAAACGATCAACCATTCACACCTTATACTGGACCAATTGTACCTTATACAGATATACGAGCTACAAACAATGTTGCAATTAATCGCCTATCGGGATTTTTGCAATGGAGTAGAGAAAAAACATTTAAAAATGACACTAAAATTTGGATGAATTTAGGTATTCGCAGTCAAAATTGGACTATCAAAGAACCATCATCTGATGTTATTACAAGCAAAGCAACATTTAGCCCAAGAGCTCAATTTTCAATTAAACCGGCTTGGAAAAAGGATATGCTTTTTAGAATTTCTGGCGGTTTGTATCACCAACCTCCTTTTTATAAAGAATTGAGAGATGCCAATGGTGCTATTCAATCTCATATTGATGCACAACAAGCCATTCATTTAGTATTGGCTAATGATTATAACTTTACCATGTGGGAACGTCCTTTTAAATTAGTGACTGAAACTTATTATAAAAAACTCACCAATGTTAATCCATTTACCATTGATAATGTTCAGATACGTTATGCCGCCAATAATGATGCTACTGCTTATGCTGCTGGCTTTGACACGCGTTTAAGTGGCGAATTTGTACCTGGCATTGAATCTTATTTTACGTTTGGACTACTGCAAACCAAAGAAAATATTAATGATAGAGGTTATATTTACAGACCAACAGATCAACGTTTAAAATTTGCTGTATTATTTCAAGATTATATGCCAAGAAATAACAATTTACGCATGTATTTAAATATGGTTTATAATACTGGTGTTCCTGGTGGTTCACCTGCTTATGCAGATCCATATGCATATCAGAATAGATTAAAAGATTATTTTAGGTCGGATATTGGTATTCATTACTTATTGGTAGATTCAAAAAAAGAACCTAAAAAAGAATGGTTAAATAAGTTTAAAGAATTAAGTTTAGGTATAGAACTTTACAATATGTTTGATGTTAAAAACTCCATAACTAACACTTGGGTACGTGATGTTTCTTCAAAACAATCTTATGCTATTCCAAATTTCTTAGCAGGTCGCATTTTAAATGCTAAAATAAGTATGAAGTTTTAAAAGATAAAAAGGAATTAATAATAATAAATATTAGAAATTTCAATCTCAGTTCTTCTATTAATTTGATGCTCTTGTCTAGAACATTTTACACCATCTTCACATCTGTTTTTAAGCATTTGCTCTCCAAAACCTTTACCTTGTACTTTAGTTGTGGGAAAATTACCATTTCTTAAAATGTAATCAATAACTGCATCTGCTCTTCGTTGCGATAATACTATATTATACGCTTTTTTTCCTCTACTGTCTGTATATGAATTTGCAGTAAATCTAAAGTTTGGACACGTTTTCATTATTTCAATCGCTTTATTTAATTCTAATGAAGCGTCATTACGGATTTGAAATTTATTCAAATTAAAATAAACATCATTTAATCGTACTATTTTAGATTTACAAACATTATACTCTGCTTGTTCAAATGAGATATTATCAGTTGATGGTTCATCACTTAACTCTACGGCATAAACAGTTGATGAGTTTTGATTTACGGGTGTTGAAGCAAATACAACAGGCTCAACGGTTTCCACTACAACAGGAGTAGTTTCATAAACAATTACAGGCTCTGTAGTTTCCAATACAGCTGGTGCAACTTCTTCAACAACTATTGGCTCAACGGTTTCAACTACAACAGGAGAAGTTTCATAAACAATTACAGGCTCTGTAGTTTCAACTACAACTGGTGCAACTTCTTCAACAACTATTGGCTCAATAGTTTCAACTACAACAGGAGTAGTTTCATAAACAATTACAGGCTCTGTAGTTTCAACAACA
>JAZGEV010000098.1:0-40418 GCA_036478895.1 Flavobacteriaceae bacterium
AAATTAGGAGATTTTAACAGTGGTTCACACGAGTTATTTTTACAATACGATGTAAACTTATCACGTAAAAACTTGAAATCACCAAGATTCTTTTAATCAAAACTAAAACCTTAAAGAAAATGAAAAACATTAAATTTTTATTAGCAATAGCAATGTTGAGTGTGACTTTTAGTTTTGCACAAGAAGCGAACCGCTATACAATTAAACACTTAAATGATTGTAATGATGAATTATCTAATTTTGGTACTTCATATTATGGAAAAGACAAAATGATTTATTCTTCACCAGATAGAAAGCATAAAATTATTAAAGATATTTGGAATCCAAATCAGCAACCTTTTTTAGATTTGTTTATTGGTGATATTTCTGATGATGGAGAGATTGTTAATAGTAAACAATTACTTGGAGAGGTAAGAACGAAGTATCACGAGGCGGATGTTGTGTTTACAAAAGATTTACAAACCGTTTATTTTACAAGAGATAATTATTATAATAATGTACGTAGAAAGGATGAAGTTGGTGTAACTCACTTGGCTTTATACAAAGCTGATGTAATTTCACCTGGAGTATGGAGTAACATAGTAGAATTCCCTTATAATAATAAAGATTATTCAATTGGTCACCCAGCTTTAAGTGCAGATGAAAACACACTATACTTTATCTCTGATATGCCTGGAACTTTAGGTAAAACAGATGTTTTTAAAGTTTCAATTCTTGGAGATAATTCATATAGCTTTCCTGAGAATCTTGGAAGCACAGTAAATACAGCGGGAAAAGAAATGTTTTCTTTTGTAAGTGAAAGTGATATCTTATACTATTCATCCGATGGATTAAACGGGAAAGGTGGTCTTGATATTTATGCTTATGATTTAAAAAATAAATCTGGAAAACCAACTAATTTGGGCTCTTCAATTAATTCTTTTTCAGATGATTTTGCATTTTTAATAGATGAGTCTACAAATACTGGTTATTTTTCATCAAATAGAGTTGGTGGAAAAGGAGATGATGATATTTATTACTTTAAACAGAATAAAAAGGTTGTTCTAGATTGTGAGCAAAAAATAAAAGGTATTGTGAAAAATGGAAAATCTAATAGAAGAATCCCAGGAGCTTTAGTTGTGTTATATGATGCAAATGGTAATGAAATTGACGAAGTTATAGTGGGTGAAGATGCACGTTTTTCGTTTGTAGTAGATTGTATGTCATTATATAAAGTTGAAGCAAGTAAAGATGATTTTTCAATAGACTCAAAAGAGTTTGAATCTAATCCAGAATTAGATTTAAATTTGAATTTGAAATTAGGAAAAGAGAAAATAGATGTAGCAGAAACACCAATTGTACAACAAAGCAATCCAGTTCAACCAGTAATTGTTTATGAGCCAGACTCACCAGGTTTTGTTGCAAACTATTCAAGCTGTCAAGGAGCTTTGGATAGGATTAATAATATTTATTTTGATTTAGATAAATCTTTTATCCGTGAAGATGCAAAGTACGAATTAAATAGAGTTATTAGAATTATGAAAAGATGTACAAACTATAAAGTTGAAGCTTCTTCTCATACGGATTCAAGAGCGTCTCAAAAATATAATAATTCTTTATCTCAAAGACGTGCACAAGCAACTGTAAGTTATATAACTAGAGTTGGTGGAATTGCAAGTCATCGAATTATGGCAAGAGGATATGGAGAAAATCGATTGTTAAACGACTGTAAAGACGGTGTTAAATGTACAGAGCCAGAGCATCAAATTAATCGAAGAACAGAATTTACAATTATTAATATTAATAGATAAACACCTTCTATAAAAAATAATATAAAACACTCAAGAATAATTTTTTTGAGTGTTTTTTCATGACTATATGTAATATGTTTATTTTATCTAGTTAAGGTATCAAATAATAGTATACTTTTGCAAAAAATTAAAATGATAAAAAATGAAACGTATTAATGAGTATAAAAAATTGTTTGAAGTAAAAGGGCCAATTGAGCTTAAAACACTTAAAAAAACATACAGAGGATTAGTTAAAAACTGGCATCCAGACAAATTTCAAGACCAAGTGGAAAAAGACGAGGCAGAAATTAAAAGTCAAAAAATTATTGACGGTTATCATTTTTTAGTAAGTATCGCTCCAAAAACTAAAGAAAGTAATTTAGATGAGTATAATAAAGTAACCATACAATCACCAGTAGCTGATTATCATCATAAGAGTATGCTTTTAGAGGTTACTTTTATGGATGGAAATACGTATGAGTATTTTGGTGTGAATAAAAAGCTATTTAGTAAATTTTTAAATAGTAAATCAATGAATAATTATGGACGACGAAATATTTTTAATTCGTTCCTGTATCGAAAATCGAAGAAAGCATCGGAGATGGATTAATTTAAAAAACCTGCTAAAGTTTAATTTTAGCAGGTTTTTTTAGTTTTGTAATTGAGTTAAGAAATCATATCAAAACCACAATATTTCACCAAACACTCAGGTATCTTAATACCATCAACCGTTTGATGATTTTCTAAAAGTCCAGCCATGATTCTTGGCAAAGCTAAAGACGAACCATTAAGCGTGTGCGCTAATTGTGTTTTTCCATCGCTATTTTTAAAACGTAATTTTAAACGATTGGCTTGAAAGGTCTCAAAATTAGAAACCGAACTTACTTCCAGCCATCTATCTTGAGCGGTAGAAAACACTTCAAAATCATAGGTTAGGGCAGAAGTAAACCCAATATCGCCACCACAAAGACGTAATATTCTAAATGGTAAATCCAATTCACGTAAAATTTTAGAAACGTGATCTACCATACCATCTAAGGCTTTGTATGAATTATGGGGATGCTCAATACGTACAATTTCCACTTTGTCGAATTGATGTAAACGGTTTAAACCTCTAACGTGTGCACCATAAGAACCTGCTTCTCTACGGAAACAAGGCGTGTAAGCTGTTTTACAGATAGGGAAATCTCCTTCTTTTAAAATAACATCTCTAAAGATATTGGTTACCGGAACTTCGGCAGTTGGTATTAAGTATAAGTTATCTTTTGCATCGTGATACATTTGGCCTTCTTTATCTGGCAATTGTCCAGTTGCTGTTGCAGAAGCTTCGTTTACCATATGTGGTACTTGGACTTCATCATAACTAGCATCGGTATTTTTATCTAAAAAATAGTTGATTAGCGCACGTTGTAATTTCGCACCTTTACCTTTATAAACAGGGAATCCTGCACCTGCAATTTTATTACCCAATTCAAAATCGATGATATCGTATTTTTTTGCCAATTCCCAATGTGGTAAAGCGCCATCGTACAATTTTGGAATTTCACCTTCTTGATGAGTTGTTTCGTTATCATCTTCGGTTGAACCGCTTGGTACCAGTTTATTTGGGATGTTAGGTATTTGATATAATAAGTTGTTTAAATCTAAATTTGCTTGTGCCAATTTTTCTTTTAAATCGGTTGATAAAACTTTTAATTCACCCGATTTTTCTTTCAATACATTCGCTTCACTCGCTTTTCCAGTTTTGAATAGCATTCCTATTTCTTTGGCAAGCTTATTTGCTTCGGCTAAGGTATTGTCTAGATTTGTTTGGATTACTCTACGATTTTCATCGGATGAAATTACCGTATCAATCATATTTTCTGCATTGGCAAAATTACGAACGGCTAAACCGCGTAAAACGTCCTCTTTATTTTCTCTGATGTAAGATACTTGTAACATAATGTGTAAATTTAGTTTGCAAAGGTAAAGAAATTCAAAATTAAAAGATTTAAAATTGAAAGATTAATTTGATTATTTGTCTATTCGAGTAGAGTCCTGAAAGATTTGAAACAAAATTAGTTTTAATAATCCGTTCTCGACTAACGCTAGACTTGACAGAATTATATATAGAAGTTAGCGTCTATTAATCCAATTCGCCAATAATAGCTCTTGCCTTAATCTCATCCAATTTAATCTGTTGAATAAGCGCATCAATGGATGGAAATTTTTGTTCATCGCGTAAGCGTTCTATCATACAAACTTGAATGTTATCACCATACACATCGGCTTTAAAGTCGAGTAAATGTACTTCAATAGTTCTATTTTTCCCGTCTACAGTTGGTCTTGTTCCAATATTCATAATTCCAAAAAACTGTTCGGTTCTCAGTTGAGCAGAAACAATGTAAACACCATTTTTTGGTAATAATTTATACGGATTCGCAATTTGGATATTGATTGTTGGGTAATTCCATTTTTTACCCAAACCTTGTCCTCTTACAACTTTTCCGGTTAAAAGATAGTTGTAGCCTAAATATGAATTGGCAATTTCAATTTTGCCTTCTTGCAATGCTTTACGGATTTTAGTTGAACTTACTGCAACACTTTCTATATCTTGCGCCGATATTTCTTTTACTTTGAATCCAAAAGAGACACCATATTCTTCTAGTTGTTCAAAATCACCTTCTCTATTTCTGCCAAAACGATGATCGTAACCTATAATTAATTTTTTAATATTTAATGTATTCACCAAAACATTACGTACAAATTCCAATGCTGTTTGACGCGAGAATTTTTTGGTAAAAGGTTCAATAACTAAACAATCTAAACCAGCTTTTTTAAGGAGCATCATTTTTTCTTCTAGAGTGTTTAGTAGCTTTACATCACTATCATCTTGAATTACCATTCTTGGATGTGGATAAAACGTTAATAAAACAGAATTTGCCTCTTTTTTATTTTTGTTTATTTTTTTGATGATTTTTTGATGTCCAATATGAACACCATCAAAAGTACCAACAGTTATTACGCTTTTTTTATCTTCGTTAAAATCGGATAAGCCTCTAAATATTTTCAATGTATTACATTTATTAAATGAGTTTCAAAAATAAACAAGTTAAGTTATATAATCTTAAATTTTTTTAATATTCTTTATGTAGTTTTGTAAATTATAAAAATAGCCTAATGAAAAAAGATATTAAGATTCCTTTTGTAGAAAATGTGTATATAGCGATTGTTCACGATTTTAATGAAGTTTTTAAAACGGATGATTGGAATGTCTATTTAATTAATGATAAAGAGGTTGCTATAGAAATGATATTGGTGCTTTCTAAAGGATATGATGGTGAAGGAAAATTGTATAGAGAAACATCTCAAATGCGTCATAAAATAGATGTTTTACCAAAAAAATCGGGTGTTAAAATTGAATTTATGATCAATGAGGTTTTAGAGCTTAATAATGAATTTAAAATCACTTTTTTTGCAGATAATAAATTGTATGATAAAACTTTTTTGATAAAAAAGAATACCATAAAAAAAAGTGCTTTAAGAATGGTTAAAGCACTTGGTAAAAGAGGAATAGTAATTAAATAATTCAAATATTTTTTTAGATTTTCGTTAAATCGTTAAAATCTAGTTTTTCTTCTTCTAAATAACCTTGCAAGAATTTCTCTGCTTGTCTCACATTTACAAAATGTTCGATACGGTTTAGTTTACCATATAGGGTACTTGTGGTTTTGATTTCTTTTTTATTTAGAAGCTCTGTACTTACATTGAATTTTCCTGTTGGGATGTTTTTTGGTTTAAAACTATTTTTAACCCAATGAGATGTGCCGTCGGGCAATTTAATTTTTAATATTGCATTTGCAGTTAAGCCACTATCTAGTTTTTCTTGAATACGGTTAAATATTGTTTGTGGTATTTCTGGATGGTGTCCAAAAACATTTTGAATAATAGTCTTTTCACAAGGCGTTATGTATTTAATTCTTGCATTTTGAGTATTGTATGTTTCTTTATATGGTAGTAATACTTTTGCCATCATAATTTTTTAATTATTTAGATTAATTATACGGCAAAAATACAGAGGCATTGAATTAAAATCACAGGGATTTTGCCTGATTTTCATGGGGGAAAATCCCCTTTTCAAATAATTGAAATAAGTGTATTTACTTCTTGTTTTGTAAATTGAACTGCTCTTTTAAAAAAAAATGAAATGTTATTAGTCTAACTTACTAACAAACTCATTAAATGATTTTACACCTTTATTTTCAAGATAACCATTTAGATATTTTTCGGCAACGTTAACATTACATCTCTTTTCAAGCGAATTTAAAATTTTATTGAGCTTGTTTATCTCAAGCATACTTTTTGGAGATTGAATTCTTCGTATCTCAGAGGAGATATTAATTTGTTTTTTAATAGTATCATTTTTAATGATACTTGAACGATTTGTCAATGCGCGAGCAAGATCAAACTCATCCTTTAGGGACGATTGGATATTTAGTTTTTTCATATTACTTTTTCTTTTCGTAACCAAAGTTACAAAAAAAATGGGGTAAATTAAAAAAAGTTAATAAAATATGAAAAGTTTTACAAATTTAATAAATTCCAAATCAAATCGTTAGATGGTTTTGATTGTAATTTAAGACGTTCTTTTTTAACAGGATGTGTAAATTCTATTTTGAAAGCATGTAAGTGAATTCCGCCATTTTTGTTACTTCTATCAAAGCCATATTTTAAATCACCTTTAATAGGAGATTTAATTGCGGATAGTTGAGCTCTGATTTGATGGTGACGTCCAGTTTCTAAATTTATTTCTAAAACCACATAGTTATCCAGCGTTTGAATTGTTTTATAGTGTAATATTGCCTTTTTAGTATCAGGCGTTTCTTTAGTAAAAATAATCGCTTTATTGTTTTTTGGATTCTTTCTTAAATAATGAATTAAAGTTGCGCTTTCTGCAGAAGGTGTGTTTTTAACAACAGCTAAATATGTCTTTTTTATTTCTTTATCACGCAACATCTTGTTTAAGCGCGTTAATGCTTTTGAAGTTTTCGCAAATATAACAATACCACTTGTTGGTCTGTCTAGTCTATGGACAACGCCAAGATAAACATTACCTGGTTTATTGTATTTTTTTCCAATATACTCTTTAACGATATCACTTAAAGGTTTGTCTTTGGTTTTGTCACCTTGTACGAGGTCGCCAACTCTTTTGTTAATAACTATAAGATGGTTATCTTCGTATACAATTTGTAGGTTGTTGTGATTTGAAGTAACTCTCATAAAAAAAACTTGAAATTTATAAAGTAGAATTGTTAAGGTCTTTATTAACAGAGCCAATAAATTTTAAGATATCTTCTTTCCCGTTTTTATCAACCGAAGAGGAAATGAAATAGGTTGGCATGGTTTCCCAATACTGCAACATTTGATCTATGTAGTTTTTAATATTTTTAGGTAATTGTGCTCTATTCAGTTTATCTGATTTTGTAAAAATAACACAAAACGGAATGTTATTTTCACCTAAATACTGCATAAATTCTAAATCAATTTTTTGAGCTTCATGCCTAGAGTCAATTAAAACAAAAGTGCAAACTAATTGTTGTCTTTTTTCGAAATAATCATAAATTATTCCTTGAAATTCGCGTCTTATTTTTTTTGAAACTTTGGCAAAACCATAACCTGGTAAATCTACCAAAAACCACTCTTTATTGATTAAAAAGTGATTGATTAGTTGTGTTTTTCCTGGTTTATTTGATGTTTTTGCTAAACCTTTATGATTGGTTAGCATATTAATCAAAGAGGATTTTCCTACATTTGAGCGTCCTATAAATGCGTACTCATTAATTTTATCAGTTGGACATTTTTCAATATCAGAATTGCTAATAACAAACGAAGCGGTATTAATTTTCACGATAATATAGTGTTAACAATTAGGTTCTATTGTTTTAAAACAATTAGATGTTTGTTTTTTTAAACCATTCTTCAATGATTTCATTGAACTTGTCTGGGTGCTCCATCATTGGCGTGTGTCCACATTTATCTATCCAATATAAGTCTGAGTTAGGGAGAAGTTCATTGAATTCATCTGCAACATTTGGAGGTGTTACAACATCATTCTTACCCCAAATTAAGCAAACTGGCATGTTTAGATCAGGTAAATCTTTCGACATATTATGTCTTATAGCACTTTTTGCTAAAGCTAAAATTCGTATTAATTTACTTCTGTCATTAATAGTAGCAAAACTTTCATCGATGATTTCTTTTGTTGCAATAGCATCATCATAAAAAACATCTTGTATTTTTTTAGTCACATAATCGTAATCGCCACGTCTAGGAAAACTGCCACCCATTGCGTTTTCGTATAAGCCTGAGCTTCCTGTGAGGATCATCCCTTTTAGTTCTTTTGGATATAATTTTGCAAAATATAAAGAAATATGACCGCCTAATGAATTCCCCATTAATAAGTAGTCTTTTAATTCTTTATATTCAATAAATTCTTTTACAAATTTAGCTAAATTTTTAACGTTTGTTTTAATTAAAGGTAAATCATATATTGGTAAGGCAGGCATTAAAACCTTATATCCTTTTGGAGGGAAGAAATCTAAAACACCTTCAAAATTACTTAAATTCCCCATTAACCCATGTAAAATTACAATTGGTGTTCCTTCTCCAACTTCCAAATATTGGAATCCTCCGTCTTTTTTTAAATCTGTATTCATTAATTGATGTGTTTATATCAAGTTGCAAAGATAATTAATTTGTTACAAAATACAATTTTTATTCCAAATGAATAAAAATGATAAAAATATTTTTTTTACCACTTTGCAAGTCCTTTATTATCAGTAAAATACTCATTGTTGATAACTTTAAACAACGAAAAAGGAGAAAAGTGGTAAAAAGTAGTAATAATTATTATATTTGTAGTCTAAATCCATAATAAAGGTATTTGAAGTGATCAATTTAATAGGAACATACGAATGTAAATCAGATGTTAAGGGGCGATTAATGCTGCCTTCTGCTATAAAAAAGCAGTTGCAATCTGTATTGCAAGAAGGTTTCGTTTTAAAGCGTTCTGTTTTTCAGAAATGTTTGGAATTGTATCCAATGAGTGAGTGGAATGAAATGATGAAAGATGTAAATAAGTTAAATAGATTCGTGAAAAAGAACAACGATTTTGTAAGATTATTTACAGCTGGTGTAAAGATGGTGGACTTGGATGCTGCTGGAAGAATGTTGATATCGAAAGATTTGCATTCTTTTTCTGGGATAACTAAAGAGGTTGTTGTTCATGCGTCTGGAAGTTATGTGGAGATTTGGGATAAGGATCGTTATGAACAGGCAATTAATAATGCAGTTAATGATTTTCCAAGTTTGGCTGAAGAAGTAATGGGAAATACCGCACCAGATGAATTATCATAATGCAGTTTTATTGAATGAAAGCATAGATGGTTTGGATATCAAACCAGATGGTGTTTATGTTGATGTTACTTTTGGAGGTGGCGGTCATTCAAGAGAAATACTTAGAAGATTAGGAGAACATGGAAGGCTTTTTGCGTTCGATCAAGATGCTGATGCTTTAAAAAACTCGATTGATGACGATCGTTTTGTTTTAATAAATGAAAATTTTAAATACGTAAAAAGATTTTTAAGATTGCATAGAGTGAAAAAAGTAGATGGAATTTTGGCAGACTTGGGTGTTTCGTCGCATCAATTTGATGTGGCGGAAAGAGGTTTCTCTACTCGTTTTGAAGCTGAGTTGGATATGAGAATGAATCAAAGTGATAGTAAATCGGCTTTTGATGTGGTTAACTATTACGAAGAAAAAGCTTTGGCGGATGTTTTGTTTGAATATGGTGAGTTGAGAAGTTCAAGAGGTATTGCGTCAAGAATTGTTGAGGCTAGAGCTATTGATAAAATAAAAACCAGTTCGCAATTAAAAGCTGTAATACAAGACTATATACCTAAGGCAAAAGAGCATAAAGTGTTGGCGCAAATTTTTCAAGCAATTAGAATTGAAGTTAATAATGAAATAGAGGTATTGAAAGAATTCTTATTGCAAACCGTTGATTTGTTAGAGGTTGGTGGTAAGTTGAGTGTTATTTCTTATCATTCGTTAGAGGATAGATTGGTTAAAAGACTGATTCAAAAAGGAATGTTTCAAGGTGAGCCTGAGCGAGATTTCTATGGAAATTTTTCTGTGCCGTTTAAAAAAGATGGTAAATTAATAGTGCCAACCTTGAATCAAATTAAAGATAATAACAGGGCGAGAAGTGCAAAATTAAGAATTGCGTTTAAGCTGTAAGTATAGGTGATGAGTTTAAAAGAAAAGACATATAACGTACTTAAAGGTAAGTTTTTAGTTGATGAAGATGCGCTTAAAAATTGGGTGTTTATAATGTTTTTAACCGTTTTGGCTTTGGCGATGATTTCCAGTTCGCATCGTGTGGATAGGAAAGTGCAGAAAATAGCAAAGTTGACTGCGCAACAAAAAGAATTGAGGGCTTTACATATTGCAACACGTTCTAAGTTGATGAAGTTGAAGATGGAAACAAGTATTGTAAAATCTATGGAAGGGAAAGGTTTGTTTGTTTCTAATGATCCGCCAGTAAAAATTAAAATAAATAAAAAAGTGTCTAAATAAATTGACAGAAAAAAATAACATATTAAAAAAATTATATCCAATAGCAATTGTCATGCTTGTATTTGCGGTTGTTATCGTTTATAAACTGATTTCAATACAGGTTCTTCATGCTGATTTGTATGAAAAAGAAGCCATTGCTAAAACAATTAAAAAATTTCCAATTCCTGCAAATAGAGGTAATGTATATTCTTCTGATGGAAGTTTATTGGCAACATCGGTTTCGAGATTTGATATAAGAATGGATTTAGTAACAGTAAGTGATAAAAACTTCAAAAAACATTATAAAGCTTTAGCTGAAGAGTTAGGAAAAATGCTGCCAAAAAAATCTGCTAGAGAGTATGAGGCGTATTTGAGAAAAGCAAAAAGAAATAAAAACCGTTATTTGTTAATTGCACGTAATTTAAGTTATATCGATTTTTTAAAAATTAAAAATTTTCCAATTTTTAATTTAGGTCAGTATAAAGGTGGTTTTATAAAAGAACAAAAAACGGTTAGAGAACGCCCTATTGGTAGAATTGCAGAAAGGACTATTGGTTGGGATGAAATTCGCATAGGTAAAGATGGTAAGAACTTTTCTAGTAAAGTAGGTTTGGAAGGAAATTTTAAACAGTATTTACGTGGTAAAAATGGAGAGCAATTAAGGCAAAAAATAGCAAAAGGGCAATGGAAGCCTATTTTTAATTCTCAAGAAATTGAACCAGTTAATGGGCAAGATATTATTACGACTATCGATATTAACATGCAAGACATTGCGCATCACGCTTTGTTGGGGCAATTAGAGAAATTTAAAGCAGAACACGGCACTGTGGTTGTGATGGAAGTTGCAACTGGTGAGATAAAGGCAATATCTAATTTAGGTATAACAAAGTCTGGCAAATATTACGAAAAAGCAAATTACGCTATTGGTGAAAAACATGAGCCAGGTTCTACTTTTAAACTTATGAGTATGATTGTTGCTTTGGAGGATAAAGTGGTTGATAGTAGTACAATTATTGATACCGAAAAGGGAAAATGGCGTGTAGGAAATAGAATTGTTAAAGATAGTCATGTTGGTGGTTATGGTAAAATTTCGGCTTCTAAAGTTATAGAGCTTTCATCAAATGTTGGTATTGCAAAAATTATTCAGAATAATTATAAAAATAATCCACAGAAATTCATTGATGGTTTAAAAAAGATGGATGTAGGTTTTAAGTTGGATTTGCCAATTATAGGTGAAGGAGAGCCTTTTGTACCAACGCCAAAAATGAAAAAAATATGGTCAAAAATAGCATTAGCTTGGATGAGTTTTGGTTATGGAGTTGCTATTACGCCATTGCAAACATTGACATTTTATAATGCTATTGCAAATAATGGAAAGATGGTGAAGCCTCTTTTTGTAAAGCAAATTAAAAGGCAAGGTGAGGTTATTAAAACTTTTGAAACTGAAGTAATTAATGAAAAAATTTGCTCTCAATCAACTATTGATAAAGTAAATATAATGTTACGAAATGTTGTAAAACGTGGTACAGCAACAAATATTTACAATAAAAATTATTTTTTGGCTGGGAAAACAGGAACCTGTCAGGCAATTTATAATAAGAATGAAAAAATGCAATACATCGCTTCATTTGCAGGTTTTTTTCCTGCAGATGCGCCAAAGTATTCCTGTATAGTTGTAATTCATAGACCAGATACGTCAATAGGTTATTATGGCAATACGGTTGCCGCACCAGTGTTTCAAAAAATTGCACAAAAACTATATACAGACACGCCAATTGTAAAAGAATTTACTGGTTTAGAAACGGCATATGCAGATTTGAATGATAAATATGAAACGTATTTTGAAAGATCACAAAAAGAGTATAAAAATGTACCAAATGTAAAAGGTATGGTTGGTATGGATGCTATATCCGTATTAGAAAATCTAGGAATGAAAGTCCAGTTTAAAGGAAATGGAAAAGTAGTAAAGCAATCTTTAAAAGCAGGTGCAAAGATAGAAGTAGGGAAAATAATATTGTTAGAATTAAGTTAAAGTCAGTAAAAATTAATGAAAACATTTAACAACATATCAAAAAACCTATCCATAATTAAATATTATGGAGCTATTGATGTGTCAATAAATGACATTCAATTTAATTCTCAAAAAATTAAAAAAGACGATGTGTTTGTTGCTCAAAAAGGTTTGAGTTTTGATGGTCATAATTATATTAAAGCAGCTATTGAGAATGGCGCTCGTGTTGTTGTTTTAGAAAACGACAAATTTATTGATAAAAATGATGTTGAAAAAGGAGTGACTTTTATTCTGGTAAAAGATTCAAATGAAGCTTTGGCAATTTTGGCGTCCAATTATTTCAATAATCCGTCTGCTAAATTACAATTAATTGGCGTTACAGGAACAAATGGAAAAACAACCATTGCAACCTTACTATTTAATTTGTTTAAAAAAGCAAATTTTAAAGTTGGCTTATTGTCCACTGTTGTAATTAAAATAGATGATAAAGATGTGGAGGCAACACATACTACGCCAGATAGCTTGACAATAAATAAATATTTAGCCGAGATGATAGATACTGGTGTTGAGTATTGCTTTATGGAAGTAAGCTCACATGGAATTCATCAAAAAAGAACTTCTGGGTTAGATTTTAAAGGCGGTGTTTTTACAAACCTTACTCACGATCATTTAGATTATCATAAAACGTTTGCAGATTATAGAGATGTGAAAAAATCATTTTTTGATGCCTTACCAAAGTCGGCATTTGCTTTAGTAAATATGGATGATAAAAATGGTGCTGTAATGATACAAAACACCAAAGCAAGAAAATTATCGTATGCGTTAAAAACAGGTGCAGATTATAAAGTGCGCATTATTGAAAATCAATTATCAGGCTTGCTACTACAAATTAACAATACCGAAGTGTGGTCAAAATTGATTGGTAGTTTTAATGCCTATAATCTAACTGCAATTTATGGCGTTGCTTTAGAAATGGGCTTAGACAAAATGGAAACATTACGTATAATTAGTGAGTTGAACTCTGTTAGTGGTCGATTTCAATACATTGTTTCGGAAAGTGGCATTACGGCAATTATAGATTATGCACATACACCAGATGCGCTTAAAAATGTACTAGAAACAATTAATGATATTAAAGTAAAAGGCAGTAAGGTCATAACAGTTGTTGGTTGTGGAGGTGATAGAGATAATACTAAAAGACCAAAAATGGGTCATATTTCTACACAATTATCAGATCAGGTTATTTTCACTTCGGACAACCCAAGAAGCGAAGATCCAGTTCTAATTATTGAAGCAATGGAGCAAGGTGTAATGGCTGAAAATGAAAGTAAATTCTTGTCAATTACCGCTAGAAAACAAGCAATTAAAACAGCATGTAAACTAGCAGTAAAAGGCGATATATTATTAGTAGCAGGAAAAGGACACGAAGATTATCAAATAATAAAAGGTGTGAAATCACATTTTGATGATTTAGAAGTTGTAAGTGAGTTGTTAAAAAATTAATACAAGAACCAAATGTTATATTACTTATTTGAATATTTAGAAAAACATTATCATCTATCTGGTGCAGGATTGTTTCAGTTTATAACATTCCGTTCAGCTTTAGCTTTTGTATTTGCTTTATTTATTGCTACATTTTTTGGTAAACGAATCATTGAAAAGTTACGTGGATTACAAATTGGTGAAACAGTTCGTGATTTAGGTTTGGAGGGACAAGTGCAAAAAGCTGGTACACCAACTATGGGTGGAATTATTATCATACTAGCGACATTGATTCCTGTTTTGTTGTTAACTCAACTAGACAATGTATATATCATTTTGTTAATTGTGACCACGCTTTGGATGGGAACAATTGGTTTTATAGATGACTATATTAAAGTATATAAAAAAGATAAAGATGGATTAAAAGGACGGTTTAAGATAGTTGGGCAAGTTGGTTTGGGTGTCATTGTAGGTTTGGTTCTATACTTTAATCCTAATGTTACTATGAAAGAAGAATTACATCAAAACCAGATAGTAATTACAGAGAATTCAACTCCAGCTAAGTATTTTGGTGAAGCACACAAGTCAACTAAAACAACAATACCGTTTTTGAAAAATAATGAGTTTGATTATGCAAGTTTGATTTCTTGGTTAGGTGATGATTATAGAAAGTATGCTTGGATACCATTTTTACTAATAGTTATTTTAATAATAACAGCAGTATCTAACGGTGCAAATTTAACTGATGGAATTGATGGTTTGGCTGCAGGTTCATCAGCCATAATTGTCGTTACATTGGCCATTTTTACGTGGATATCTGGAAACTTGGTTTTTTCGAATTATTTGAATGTCATGTTTATACCAAACTCTGGTGAGATGACCATTTTTATATCAGCATTTGCTGGTGGATTGATAGGGTTTTTATGGTACAATACATTTCCAGCTCAAGTTTTTATGGGCGACACTGGAAGTTTAACTATTGGTGGAATCATTGCGGTAATTGCAATTTCTGTACGTAAAGAATTATTGATTCCAATATTAGCAGGTATATTTTTAGTTGAAAATTTATCTGTGATTATGCAGGTAGGCTGGTTTAAATATACTAGAAAAAAATACGGTGAAGGGCGACGTATATTCTTAATGTCACCATTGCATCATCATTATCAGAAAAAAGGAATACACGAAAGTAAAATAGTCACTCGATTTTGGATTGTAGGTATTATGCTAGCAGTTTTAACAATTGTAACACTAAAGGTAAGATAAAAAACGAAGAAGGAAAAACACATTAATTATGGGTATAGAAAAATTAGCAATAGATAGTGTTTCTGCAAAAAAGGAATCTATGGTGTTGCAAATGTCGGCAAGTTTATTAAAAGTTCGTAATAAAACAATACGTGAAAGCTTGTTTGGCTTTGAAGAAGAAGAGCATCGCTTAGAAAAAGTGTTAAAAATTAATGGTGTTCAGTACATTAATGATAGTAAGGCCGTTAATATAAATGCAACATATTATGCGCTCGATACGGTTGTTGATCCTATTGTTTGGATTGTTGGTGGCGTTGATAAAGGGAATGATTATGAACAATTATTGCCACTTATAAATGAAAAAGTAAAGGCAATTGTTTGTTTGGGTGATGATAATACAAAAATTATTAATGCTTTTACTAATGTAATCGATTTAATTGTAGAAACAAAAGGTGCAGAAGAAGCTGTTAAAGTTGCTTATAAAATTGCAGAAATAGGCGATACTGTTTTGTTATCTCCAGCGTGTGCAAGTTATGATTTGTTTGAAAATTTAGAAGATAGAGGACGACAATTTAAGGATGCAGTTAGAAGATTGTAATTGGTTTAGTGAATAGAGCGAATAGATAGGGAATTGGGAATAGAGAAAAGAGAGTAGAGAGTAGAGAATAGTGAATAGGGAATAGAGAAGAGCGAATAGGGAAAAGAGCGAAATGTGAAACCTTTAAGATTAAAAAAAAGTAAAAAGAATTAATGAATAATTTATTACAGCATATAAAAGGCGATAAGGCAATATGGGCAATAGTAGGAATGCTAGCTATATTTTCGTTCTTGCCTGTGTATAGCGCAAGTACCAACTTGGTATATGTTGTTTCTAATGGAACTACAAGTGGGCATTTAATAAAGCATGGCATTTTGTTGTTACTTGGCTTTTTTATCATATTTGCAACCCATAAAATTCCATATCGTTATTTTAGTGGTCTGTCAGTTATAATGATTCCAATAGTTTTGCTATTGTTGTTATATACATTATTTCAACCTAGAAATCAAGATGTTATAATGGCAGCGCGATGGATAAAAGTACCATTTACAGGATTTAAATTTCAAACATCTACGCTTGCAGGTGTTATTTTAATGATTTATATAGCGCGCTATTTTGCAAGAAATAAGGATAATAAAATAGAGTTTAAACAAAGTATTTTACCATTATGGTTACCAATTATAGCTGTGTTGGGATTAATTTTTCCAGCTAATTTTTCAACAGCAGCTTTATTGTTTGCGATGGTGATTATGCTAACTTACTTTGGAAATTATCCTATAAAATATATTTTTGGAATTGGAATAGCAGGCATTTTTATGATAGCAATGTTTGTGTTAACAGTAAAAGCATTTCCAGGAAGTTTTAAAAATTCAAGAGTACAGACATGGATTAATAGAGTAGAAAATTATTCCGATAAAGATAGTAAAGAGCAATATCAGGCCTATAGAGCAAAAGTGGCTATTTATGCAGGTAAAGTATTTGGTAGAGGTTCTGGTAAAAGTATTCAAAAGAATTTTTTGCCACAATCTTCGTCAGATTTTATTTTCTCTATCATTGTAGAAGAATATGGTTTGTTAGGTGCGTTAGGTATTATAGGTTTGTATTTGTTGCTGCTCTTTAGAATAGTCATTGTTGCCCGTAAAACAGTTACCATATTTGGAACACTCGTAGTTCTTGGTTTAGGAATACCAATAGTTTTTCAGGCATTTACAAACATGGCAGTTGCAGTAGGTTTATTCCCGGTAACAGGACAACCTTTGCCGTTAATTAGTGCTGGTGGAACATCCATTTGGATGACTAGTTTTGCATTGGGTATTGTGCTTTCTGTAAGTGCTGCAAAAGATGAAGATGTGAAGAATTTAAATAATGAATTAGATACCGATAATCCTTTGGACGTTTTACACGAAGCTATTGGGTAAGTTAAAAATAATTAAAATAAATAAAAAATTAAAAAAGAACTAAACATATTATTATCTGGTGGCGGAACTGGAGGACATATTTATCCTGCAATTGCTATTGCCAATGAATTAAAAGCGCGGTTTCCCGATGCTAATTTTTTATTTGTTGGTGCTAATAATCGTATGGAAATGGAAAAAGTTCCACAAAATGGATATAAAATAGAAGGTTTATGGATTAGTGGAATTCAACGAAAATTGACCTTAAAAAATCTATCGTTTCCTTTTAAATTGATAAGTAGTTTGTGGAAAGCCAATAGAATTATTAAAAAATTTAAACCACATGTAGTTATTGGTACTGGTGGTTTTGCATCTGGACCAACTTTAATGAGAGCAAGTTTAAAAGGTATTCCAACATTAATTCAAGAGCAGAATTCTTATCCAGGTATTACCAATAAACTATTATCTAAAAAAGTAAATAGAATTTGCGTCGCTTATGATGGATTGAATCGCTTTTTTCCTGAGGCTAAAATGATTAAAACGGGAAACCCAGTTAGACAAGATTTATTATCAATTGACGATAAAAGAGCAGAGAGTTTAGCGTTTTTTAATTTGGATACTTCTAAGAAAACACTTTTGGTTATTGGAGGAAGTTTAGGAGCAAGAAACATTAATAAATTAATAGAAAATCAACTGGATTGGTTGGTTGATAAAAATGTGCAGATCGTCTGGCAAACAGGAAAACTATATTACGATGATTATAAGAAACATGATAAAATAGGAAGCGTACAAACACATGCTTTTTTAAACAAAATGGATTTAGCTTATGCAGCAGCAGATTATATTATTAGTAGAGCAGGCGCAGGTTCAATATCCGAATTATGTATTGTAGGTAAACCAACGGTTTTTATTCCTAGCCCTAATGTTGCCGAAGATCATCAAACAAAAAACGCCCAAGCAATAGTTGACAACGATGCTGCGTTATTATTGAAAGAAAGTGACTTGTCAAGATTTCAAACTTTGTTTTTAAACTTATTTGAAGATCAGTCTAAGCAAGATAAATTAAGTAAAAATATTAAGAAATTAGCATTGCCAAATGCAACTAAGCATATTGTAGATGACCTTGAAAAATTGATTAATGATTAAATATAAAGCATACATAAAAGCCCTGTTTTTTATCCTAATTATTTTGGGGTTAGTAGGTTTTGCTAATTATAGAAATGCTCATAAAAAGGTAAATGCGCTTAACATTGAATTTAAGGAAAGTGAAAATTTATATATAAGTACAGAGAAAGTACATAAAATTATAGCAGATAATGTTGGTAATATATTAAACAAACAACAAAATAATATTCCTTTAAGAACTATAGAAGAAAAAATTGAAGAAAATAAAATGATTGAAAATGCCGAAGTCTTCTTAACCCTAGATGGTACGCTAAACACGACCATTGAGCAGAGAAAACCTATAGCAAGAGTTCTTGTAAATAATAACTCATATTACATAGATGATAAAGGTAAAAAAATGCCATTATCCAAGTTGTATTCAGCTAGAGTGCCAATAGTAAAAGGTGTAATGAGTGCAGATGATTTAAAGCAAGTATATGAATTTGTAACAAAGGTATTGCAAGATGATTTTATGAAAAAGCAAGTTGTGGGTATTCAGATAAATTCTGATAAAGAGTTTGTTTTAAAAACAAGATTGGGAAATCAAATTTTAGCTTTTGGAAACTTAAAAAATTATGACATTAAAATAAATAAATTAAAAGCATTTTATCAAAAGGCTTTAAAAGATAAATCGTTAAAAAAATACAGTAAAATAAATTTAAAATTCAGCAAACAAGTTGTTTGTACAAAGATTTAAAATATGGAAAATCAAATAGCAGTAGGTTTAGATATTGGAACTACAAAAATTGTAGCGATGATAGGTCGTAAAAATGAATACGGTAAAATTGAAATATTAGGTACTGGAAAAGCAAAAAGTATTGGTGTACATCGTGGTGTGGTAAATAATATTACGCAGACCATTCAATCTATAATGCAAGCAGTTGAGGAAGCTGAGAATGAAAGTAATATTGAAGTGAAAGATGTTGTTGTTGGCATTGCTGGACAACATATTAGAAGCTTACATCACAGTGATTATATAACGCGTTCAAATGCAGATGAAGTCATAGATGAAGACGATATTGAACGTTTAAAGGAGCAAGTTCTTAAGTTAATTATGCATCCTGGTGAGGAAATTATTCACGTATTGCCGCAAGATTATAAAGTAGATGGACAAGCAGAAGTTGAGCAGCCAGTAGGTATGTTTGGTGGACGATTGGAAGCTAATTTTCATGTAGTTGTTGGGCAAGTTGCATCTATTAAAAATATTGCGCGTTGTATTAAAAGTGCCAATTTAGGTATGTCAAATATTACATTAGAACCTTTAGCATCTTCGGAAGCTGTATTAAGCGAAGAAGAAAAAGAAGCTGGTGTTGCAATGATTGATATAGGTGGCGGAACAACAGATTTAGCAATTTTTAAAGATGGTATTATTAGACATACAGCAGTCATTCCATTTGGTGGAAATGTGATAACGCAAGATATTAAAGAAGGTTGTTCAATTATTGAGAAACAAGCAGAATTATTAAAAACAAGATTTGGATCTGCTTGGCCTGGAGAGAATAAAGACAATGAAGTTGTTTCAATACCAGGTTTAAGAGATCGTGAGCCAAAGGAAATTACACTTAAAAACTTATCTAAAATTATACATTCTAGAGCTGTTGAAATTATTAATGATGTGTTTGTAGAAATTAAAAATTACGGTCACGAAGAATCAAAGAAAAAATTAATAGCAGGAATAGTGCTTACTGGTGGAGGCGCAGAGTTGAAACACATTAAGCAATTAGTAGAGTATATTACTGGAATGGACACTAGAATTGGTTATCCAAATGAGCATTTAGCAAGCGATTCTGATGTGCAATTATCAAGCCCTGTTTATGCAACTGCAGTAGGATTATTGATGACAGGATTAGATTCTATTGAAAAGACCAATCAGAAAAAAGAAGACCAATCAGTTCTTGAAACCGAACAAGAATCATCAAATATGGAGACTGAAAATGAAACTGAGTTAGATGAGACATTAGATGAGCCAATTCTTAAAAAGAAACATTCTTTTTGGGAACGTTTTGTGCATAGCATTCAAGAATTTTTTGATAATGCAGAGTAATCAAAAGAAAAAAGAAAAAAAATAGAATCCAAAGTATCAACAGAAAAGTAAGAAATATGGAAAACCAAACAAATTTTAACGGATTACAATTTAATTTACCAAAAAACCAATCGAATGTTATTAAAGTCATTGGTGTTGGTGGTGGCGGTGGAAATGCTGTAAATCACATGTATTCAAAAGCCATTGAAGGTGTGGATTTTGTGATTTGTAATACAGATGCTCAAGCGTTGAGTAATAGTCCAATTCCAACAAAAATTCAATTGGGAGCAATGCTTACCGAAGGTTTAGGTGCTGGAGCAAATCCTGAAATAGGGAAACAATCTGCTTTGGAAAGTTTACAAGTGTTAGAAAACATGCTTGACAATAAAACAAAAATGATTTTCATAACTGTTGGAATGGGTGGCGGAACTGGTACAGGTGCTGCGCCAGTTATTGCTAAAATGGCAAAAGACAAAGGTATTTTAACCATTGCCATTGTAACGACGCCATTTGGTTTTGAAGGTAAAGTAAGAAATGATCAAGCTCAAGATGGTATTAATAAATTACGAGAACAAGTAGACTCTATTATTGTTATTAATAATAATAAATTACGTGAAGTTTATGGGAATTTAGGTTATAAAACTGGTTTTTCAAAAGCTGACGAAGTGTTGTCAACTGCTGCAATTGGTATCGCAAAAGTGATCACAATGCATTATATGCAAAATATTGATTTTAGAGACGCTAGAACAGTATTAACCAATAGTGGCTCTGCTATTATGGGTTCTGCAATTGGTGAAGGTGCTAATAGAGCTCAAGATGCCATAACTAAGGCATTAGATTCTCCATTGTTAAACGATAATAAAATAATTGGAGCCAAGAACGTGTTGTTGTTAATTGTATCAGGAAATACAGAAATCACCATTGATGAGATAGGTGAAATCAATGATTTTATTAGAAGTGAAGCAAAAGCAGATGTTAATATTATTATGGGTGTTGGAGATGATTTAACTTTAGGTAATACGGTTGCTGTAACAATTATCGCAACTGGTTTTAATAAAGAAGTGCAGTCAAAAATATCTGTTGTAGAAACAAAAAAGGTGATTTTTGATTTAGACGATACTGCAAAAAAAGAAACAAAATTCACATTTGATAAAGCCGATGTAAAAGAAGATCCAATTATAGAAAAACCAAAAGCTGAATCACCAAAAATATTACATCAGTTAATAGAAGAAAAGGTTGCCTCAAAAAAGCCTTTAAACTTATTTGATATTGATGTTGATTTTGAATTTATTCAAAAGAAAACCATTGTTATAGATGATGTAGATGCTATAAAAACAAAAGGTTTTTTAGGAGATAGTTTTTCAGAAGAATTATCGCAAAGTGAAACTGAAATTACAACAGATAACGATTTAGAAATTTCAATTGTAGATGAGTCTGAGTTTGATATTATTCCAACAACACAGCTCATTAAAGAGATTGATGTTGTATATAATGAGGTTGTGACAGAAGATGTTGAGAGTTTATTAGACTTGGAGCATGAGTTTGAAATTACATCAGTTATCTCTGAAATTGAAGTAATTGATATGGAAATTGTAGCGCCACCAAAAGAAATTTTAGAAGATCAAATGAGTTTTGCTTTTGAATTACCATTAGATGTAACACCAAAAAAAGAACCAATTAAAGAGCCAACTATAAAAGCCGATTTAGAAGAAGCAAAGCAAATTAATGTTATAGATACAGAAATTGTATCAGAAAATAAAGTTTTTAAATTAGATGATTATTTAGAATTAGAAAAAACGTTATCCGATGCTTCAGCAACAAAAGTTGAAGAAGAAATAGCAGATGAAACCTTGAAATTCACAGCCAAAACCGTAACGACTAAGGAACAAAATGTTGAGGTTGTTGATACTAAAGACGTTGATCCTCTAAATAGCACAATCAAAGAATTGGCAAATAGAGCAAGTGATAGAAGAATTAAAATGAAGGATTTTAACTATAAATTCACAAATAAAGCTAAGAAAAATATCGATGAACTTGAAAAGCAACCAGCATATAAAAGAAATAATGTAGCGTTGGATGATACTAGCGACTCTAGTGAAACATCACGAATTTCTTTAAATGTTGATGGAAAAGACCTTAATTTTAGATCAAACAATTCTTTTTTACATGATAATGTAGATTAGTTTTTTTGAGCAGAGATAAGAGAAGAGCAAATTTATTTAAAAAAGACTGTAAGAAACAAGAAACAAAATCTAAAAAGGAGAGAATAGGGATTAGAGAAGAGAGAAAATTTGCAAGCATCAGCGCAATCTTCAGGAAAAAAACAGAAGAAAGAAAAGAGCTTTAAAATTTTGTGAATCTTTGAGTTCCTTAGTGTATCTTTGTGTTACAAAATAAATAAGAAAATTATGAGCTTACAACAAGAAGTAATGACCAAGTTAAAAGAAGCCATGAAAGCTAAAGATAAAGTTGCTTTAGAATCATTACGTGCTATTAAATCGGCTTTATTATTAGCACAAACTAGTGGTAGTGATACAACGTTCTCCAAAGAAGATGAAGTAAAGCTTGTTCAAAAGTTAGTAAAACAACGTAAAGATAGTGCCGCATTATATATTGAACAAAATCGTAAAGATTTAGCTGATCCAGAATTAGCGCAAATAGAAATTTTAGCTCAATTTTTACCAGCTCAAATGGGTGCAGATGAGCTTAAAAAAGTAGTTGCTGATATTATTTCAAAAACAGGAGCTACTTCAATGAAAGATATGGGTAAAGTTATGGGAATGGCTTCAAAACAATTAGCTGGAAAAGCAGACGGAAAAGCAATTTCTAATGTTGTTAAAGAATTATTGGGTTAAAATGTCCAATTTTTCTAATGCCATTATAAATCAATTTAAAGAAAATGCAAATCCAATAAATGCTATTGCACAAGCGCAATACATGAAAAACAAATTTGTATTTTTTGGATTAACTGCGCCAAAAAGGCGTGAACTGCAAAAACCTTTTTTAATTCAAAAGTACTTACCATCAAAAAGTGAATTGGATGTACTTGTAAAAGAATTATGGACACAACCGCAACGAGAGTTACATTACTTCACGCAAGAGTTGGTGCGTAAATACATCAAACAATTGGAGTTAAGAGATATTGATTTATTTGAATTTATGATTGTCAATAATTCGTGGTGGGATTCGGTTGACTTTATTGCGCCTAATTTAGTAGGTGCTTATTTTGAAAAATTTCCCAATCAACGTGATGTTTTTATCAAAAAATGGTTGCAATCCAATAATATTTGGTTGCAACGGAGTGCTATATTATTCCAGTTAAAATACAAGCAGCAATTAGATACTGTATTATTAGCAACCATAATAAATAAATTATTGGGATCAAAAGAATTCTTTATTAATAAAGCAATAGGATGGATTTTAAGAGAGTATGGAAAAACAAATCCAAATTGGGTATTGGATTTTGTTTCAAAAACCGAGTTAAGTAATTTAAGTAAGCGAGAAGCAATAAGATTGATAAAATAAGTGTTATTTTCGCATTAACAACGGCTCCGTAGTTCAACTGAATAGAATATCAGATTTCGGCTCTGAGGGTTGCA
This sequence comes from Flavobacteriaceae bacterium, assembly GCA_036478895.1. Taxonomy (GTDB): domain Bacteria; phylum Bacteroidota; class Bacteroidia; order Flavobacteriales; family Flavobacteriaceae; genus S010-17. Next base: position 23,819 of record JAZGEV010000098.1, read on the forward strand.
GGTTTGAATCCTGTCGGAGTCACAGATAAATCACAAAGAAGAGGAAATTTTGCAATAAGAAAACAAAGTTCGTTTTAGTTTGTAAGGTTTCCTTTTTGTAATTTTGAAAACGTACGTTCTTGGGAATACGAAGTAGTCCAAATTGAATTTCACAACACATAAAAGTAAAGTTAAACTATGAATCATATTGGGTCCGAAGTATTTTGGGTTAAATTTTTCTATTGGATTTACGGTTGGAAAATTTTTAATAAATTGAATATAGAAGAGCAGAAAATACTAACAGAAAATATTAGTTTTTATAATAATTTGTCGGTTAAGGATAAAAAAAAATTCGAATATCGAGTTAAACGCTTTATAAAGGCTCATCATTTTATTGGTAGAGAAAATTTAGAGATAGATTCGTTTGTTCTAATGATGATTGCTTCATCTGCAATTATAGTAACCTTTAAATTAAACAATTATTTGTTTAAACATTTTTCAACTATATTAGTTTACCCTAAGAATTTTTTATCACGTCATACAAAATTAATGCACAAAGGAGAGACTAATCCTGGAATGCAAGCAGTGGTTTTATCATTTGAAAGTTTGTTGAAAGGTATTAAAATTGAAAATGACAATTTACATTTGGGAATTCATGAATTCACACATGCATTGTATTTTAGTTATGAAAAAGAGTATTCTAGAGAATCAAACCGATTTATTAGTAATTATAAAAAAGTATTTACTTTACTAGCCGATAAGACGCAAAAAGAAAAGGTATTAAAATCAAATTACTTTCGTGATTATGCTTATGAAAATAAACATGAATTTTTAGCAGTCCTTACCGAAAATTATTTTGAAACCCCAATAGAGTTTAAAGAAAAGTTACCTGAATTGTTTGGTTTGGTAAATAAATTATATAGAATATACGAATAACGATCTATTCACAAACAGTTAACTCAATTCCTAATGCTATTATTTTATTAGCAATATCATTTGATATATGTTTATCTGTCATAATATGGTCTATTTGCTCTAAACCACAAATTCTTCCAAAACTTTTTTTTCCAAATTTTGTAGAATCGATTAAAACTATTACTTCTTTTGCCGATGCAATCATTTGTTGATTTAAATGCGCTTCAAGTGCGTTGGTTGTAGTAAGTCCATAATCTAAATCCAAACCATCCACACTTAAAAATAGTTTGCTACAAGCCGTTTCTTTCAAAATCATTTCGGAATAATGACCAATTACAGAATATGAACTGGGCCTTACATAACCACCAAGTTGTAAAACTTCTACATTATCTTTTTTTGTCAATTCAACAGCCACATTTAATGCTGAGGTTACAACGGTTAGTTTTTGTAAAGGATTTATTAATCTAGCCATTGCTAGTAATGTAGTACCACTTGCTAAAATAATATACTGCTCTTCTGAGATTAAATTTACGGCTTGTTTCGCTATTGCAGATTTTTCGGTAGCATTGATGAATTCTTTTTCATTAACCGATCTATCATTAACATATGGACTTTCTAGTGAAGCGCCTCCATGAGTACGAAACAATAAGCGCTTACTTTCAAGAAGTTTTAAATCTTTTCGAATTGTAACTGCAGATGTCTGTAAAGCAATACTTAAATCATGTACTTTAACATGCTTTTTTTTAGTTATTAGTTCAAGGATTTTCGCGTGTCTATTTTCCATAATTATCAGTTAAAACAGATGGTAAAGCTAAGTAAATATTTATTATTAAAAACAATATTTGACTTTTTTTAATTATTTTATTATAAAGTGTTGTTTTTTTATTACTTTTGTAATGTTTCATTTGAAACAAAACAAAACAAAATTATATTAAATTAATCAACCTATCGGAACTAAATGAAGCTTAAAATGAAAAGGGAAGATTTATTATCACAAATAGAAACTACAAATACTTGGGATGTGATAGTGATTGGTGGTGGAGCGTCTGGTCTAGGAGCAGCCTTGGAGTCTACAACACGAGGTTATAAAACATTACTGTTGGAGCAACATGATTTTACAAAAGGTACATCGAGTAGAAGTACAAAATTGGTTCATGGTGGTGTTCGTTATTTAGCACAAGGTGACATTTTGTTAGTGTTAGAAGCGCTTAAAGAAAGAGGCCTGTTGTTGAAGAATGCACCACATTTAGTTACAAATCAATCTTTTTTAATACCTTCTTATACGTGGTGGTATAAACCATTTTATACAATTGGTTTAACGATTTATGATTTGTTATCAGGTAGATTACGTTTTGGTAAATCGGGTCCAGTTACTAGAAAAACAACCTTAGAAAGAATACCAACATTAGTAAAAAATAAATTACGCGGAAGTATAAGTTATCACGATGGGCAATTTGACGATGCTCGATTGGGTATTAATTTAGTACAGACAATTATTGAAAATGGTGGTAATGCGTTGAATTACATCAAAGTAACTGAATTTTTAAAAGAAGATGATAAAATAATTGGCGTAAAAGCCACCAATCAAGAAACAGGAAAAAGTTTTGAGCTAAAAGCAAAAGTAGTTTTGAATGCAACGGGTGTTTTTGTAGATGATTTAATTAAGAAAGATAATCCAACGGCTAAAAATATGGTACGTCCAAGTCAAGGAGTGCATTTGGTTATTGATAAAAAATTCTTAAAATCAGAGTACGCATTAATGATACCAAAAACAACAGATGGTCGTGTTTTATTTGCAGTGCCATGGCATAATAAAGTGATTTTGGGAACTACTGATGTTCCAAAAAAGGAATCCTTATTAGAACCATTAGCAACCGATGAAGAAGTTGATTTTATTTTAGAAACTGCTGGAAGATACTTAGATGAAAAACCAACTAGAGCTGATGTAAAAAGTGTCTATGCTGGCTTAAGACCATTAGCTGCAGTTGAAAATGATGCAAATGGTAAAACCAAAGAAATATCTCGAAAGCATAAAATTATAACTTCACAATCTGGTTTAATCTCTATTATTGGAGGGAAATGGACTACCTATCGAGAAATGGGCGAAGATGTAGTTGATAAATTAGCCGATCAAGGGAATTTAAAAAAGACAAAATCTATTACAGAAAAATTGCAAATTCATGGATATAAAACCAATGTAAATTTTAATAATCCATTGTATTTTTATGGTTCCGATATAGATGAGATTGACAAGTTGACAAATAAAATTCCTAATTTAAGAACATTATTAAGTGAAGAATTGAAAATCATTAAGGCACAAGTTGTTTGGGCTGTAAGAAATGAATATGCAAGAGCTATTGAAGATGTTTTGGCTCGTAGAACAAGAGCACTTTTCTTAAACGCAAATGAGAGTGTAAGGATTGCTCCAATTGTTGCCAATATAATGGCAGAGGAATTAGGATATGATGCTAAGTGGATTGATGAGCAAGTTGAAAAATTTACTAATTTAGCCAAAAACTATTCATTAAATTAACGATATGCTAAAATTTTTAAGAACACCTCCAAAAAAAGAACCGATAGATAAAGGTAAAGTAGATGCTTTTTATAGTAAGATGCGTTGGCAGATCTTTTTTGGAATATTTGTTGGTTATGCTGGCTACTATTTGGTAAGAAAGAATTTTTCTTTAGCAATGCCCGATCTAATTAAGGAAGGTTATACTAAGCTAGAACTTGGTTTTGCACTATCAGGAGTTGCAATTGCTTATGGATTGAGTAAATTCTTAATGGGGAATGTTTCCGATAGGAGTGATGCTCGTAAGTTTATGCCAATTGGGTTATTTATGTCTGGTTTAATTATGATTACAATGGGATTCTTTCCATTTGCAACATCATCAGTAAGCATAATGTTTATTTTGTTATTACTTAATGGATGGTTTCAAGGTATGGGCTGGCCACCAAGTGGACGGATAATGGTACAATGGTTTTCTATAAAAGAACGAGGTACAAAAATGTCAATTTGGAATACAGCTCATAATATAGGTGCTGCTCTTGTACCAATTCTTGTCATATATGGAATGTCTGTAGTTAACGATTGGCACGTGAAGTTATATTTACCAGGAATAGTGGCAGTTTTTATTGCTTTAATTATATACATAACATTAAGAGACCGACCGGAAGCTGTTGGATTACCAAATATAGAAGATTATAAAAACGACTATCCAGAGGAAAAAGAAGGCATTGATCAAAATGAAGTTTTTTCTGCAAAAGAAATTTTTGTAAAATATATTTTTAAGAATAAGTTGTTGTGGTTAATTGCAATAGCCAATATATTTGTTTATTTAGTTAGGTATGGTGTGCTAGATTGGGCGCCAACTTATTTGGAAGAGGTAAAAGGTTTTTCATTTAAAGAGAGTGGTTGGGCATATTCATTATACGAATGGGCAGGAATTCCAGGAACAATTTTAGCTGGGGTTGTTAGTGATAAATGGTTTAAAGGAAAACGAGCGCCAGTAAGTATAATTTATATGGTTTTGGTATTGATAGCCGTAGTAGTTTATTGGAAAAATCCAGCAGGAAATCCATTAATTGATAATTTAGCATTAGTTGCTATAGGATTTTTAATTTATGGACCTGTAATGTTAATTGGTGTACAAGCTTTGGATTTAGTCCCAAAAAATGCTGCAGGAACAGCCGCAGGCTTTACAGGCTTATTTGGATACCTTGGAGGTGCGCTTACTGCAAATATATTAATTGGTTATTTGGTAGATAAATTTGGTTGGGATAGTAGTTTTCAACTGCTCGTGGCAGCTTGTGTATTGGCCATTGTTTTTATTGGATACACTTGGATAATCGAAAATAGAAATCATAAAAATAGTATAGAATCATAAATTTAAGTATAAAGAACATGAAAAAAATCACAATTATTAAAGTAGTATTATTTAGTCTTTTAATAATAGGACTAACCTCTTGTAAAAGGACACAAAGTAACACTTCTAAAACGGTAAAAATCAATTCGGAAATCAAAGGTTTTTCTGCTGAGGTAAATCAACAATTAAAAGAGTTTTTTGTGAAGACAAAAAATGAAAAAGGCAGGAAAATTGCTGTTTTTGATGGTGATGGAACTGTTTTGGGACAAACACCACATTATCTTGCAGATGAAGCAATGTATAATTATGCGTTAACGCATCCAAATAAGAATCCAAAAGTATTTAAAGAAATGATTACCCAATCCAATGTGTCATTGCCTTATGTGCAAAATAGAGTGAAGTATATTTCGGGTATGAGTTTACAAGAGTATAGAGACTTGGGGAACGATTTTTTTGATAAGCATTATTCAGGTAAAATTTATAAACCAATGAAGGATTTGATTGAAGTTTTAAAAAACAATGGTTTCGAAATTTGGGTCATTACGGCTTCTCCAGAAGGTATGTATCAGCAATTTTTAAGCAAAGCATTACAAATTCCAATTACGCACATTGTGGGCATAAAATCGGTTATTAAAGACGGAATTATTACCGATAAAATTATTGAACCTGTACCACAAGATCACGGAAAAAAATGGGCAATAGAATCTTTCATTCAAGATGTACCATTGTTTGTTGCTGGGAATAGTAGAGGTGATAAAGAAATGATAGAATTTAGTAAAGGCTTAAAAATGATTATAAATCCAGATACTCATATTGCACACGATCAAAAAGAAAGTATTGCAGATTATGCAAAAAAACACAATTGGTTAATTGCTCGTATTAATGATGTGCCTGCAAAAGATTTCTCATATATTTCATCAAAAGAGTACAATATGAGATTGAATAAAACAAATGGAGTTAAAAAATAAGAAAAAGGAAATTTTCACTAAAAAGCGGTATTTAACAATTGTTAAATACTGCTTTTTTTATGGAACAACATAATTTTGTCCAACGTAGTTTTGGCTAATTTAAAGTAAGATTCTTTTGTTAAACCTGCAATGTGAGGTGATAAAAGAACCTTGTTTGATGTTATTAAAAATTGAAAAGCATCAGGTAAATTATTATTAACAAAGAAGTTTTGAAAGGATAATTTCTCGTACTCCAATACATCTAAACATGCACCAAGAATTTTTTCTTGTTTCATGGCTTCAACCAAATCATCAGTAACAATAGCTGTTCCTCTTCCTGTATTTATTATGTAAAACGGTTTTTTAAATTGATTGATAAATTCGGTATCAATCATTCTATTGCTAATTTCATTATGCGGTGTGTGAACACTTAAAACATCGGTTTCGTTAAATAATTCGTTCAAGGAAACTTGAATAGCATTTTCATCACCAACGTTATTTTTTATATCGTAGCAGATTACTTTGGTATCAAAACCTTTTAGCTTTTTAGCAAAGGCTTTTCCCATATTACCATAGCCAATAATTCCAACGGTTTTACCTTCCAACTCAAAACCTCTGTTTGCTTCACGAACCCATTGTCCATTGCGTATTTCATTATCAACACGTTTTAAGTTGTTGAAAAGGGATAAAATCATCCCTAAAGCGTGTTCTCCAACAGCATTTCTATTACCTTCGGGAGCCGAAATTAAATGAATGTTTTTGCTACTAGCATAAGCAACATCAATGCTTTCTAGTCCAGCGCCAACTCGCGCAATAAATTTTAAGTTTGTTGCTTTATCGATAAAATTTTTATCAATTTTAAAACGACTGCGTATTATTACACCATCATATAAATGAATACTATTTTCGATATCACTTTTTGATGAGGTTAAATCTTCTTTTAGCTGATGCCCATTTTTAATTAATTGCGCTTTTAAAAAAGGGTGATTATTGTCTAGAATTAGTATTTTCATTAGTGTTTTAATCGTTCAAATACAAACGGAATTTCCATATCACTATTAGCAACTACTGCTTTGATTGTTTGACCGTCTTTTTTGTAGGTAATTGTGTTTGGGAAATCTATGTCTTTGTTTTCACAAGTAAAACTTTGTTTGTCAAACGCAGTCATTTTAAAACTTACTGGCGTAGCATCACCACCTTTTCCAACAGATTTTACAATTAAATCCCATTGCTTATTTGTTTTTACAATTTGCATATTTTCCTTAGAAAGTGTGTCATTTTTTTTCATTGTAAATCCAATTCCTACATAGTCTGTATCCGATTTTTTATTCCAATTTTCAAATGTTTTCTTGCCTTCTTCTTCGTTTGTTCTTTCCCAATTCCCTATTAACCAATCAAAATTTGTTTCTGTTTTTATAGGTGCTGTAGTTTTTGTTGTTTGTTTTTCTTTACAAGAAAATACTAAAGTAATTAATATTAAAAAAATTGCTTTTTTCATTTTTATTTAGTTTGGTTAATGAAACACAAATATAGCAAAAAAATAAAAACGATGAATTGATTCATTTATTAAAAAGAGCTTAATGTTTCAATGAGTTAAAACAACTATTTAATTACAATTTTTTAGATTGTATAATTGTATAATTGTAGTTTGGGTCTAACTATGTTGGATTTTTGATTTTATTGAATTAACATAAAGATACCTTCAATATTAATTGAATTTATCAACTGTTAAAGTAGATAAAAGTAGCAAAAAAAATGAGAAAGTAAAGTCATAATTTTTCGCAAATAGAAAACACGAACAATCTTTCTTAATGCGAAACAATAAACTTATTTTTTATAAGTTCGTTGTTATTATTGAATACTAAAAAATAAATGCCATTGTTTAAATGAGAAACATCTATAGAAGAATCAATTACTTTGGTATTCATTTTTCGTCCTAAAACATCAATCACCCAAACTTTTTCTATAGCAATATTAGATTTTAGATGTAATCTTTTAGTTGCAGGGTTTGGATAAATACTATGGATCTGTTCAAAAGCTTGTGCGCTTGTAGCTGCTGTATCAAAATACTCAAAAGCACCAATGTCATAATTTACTCCAAAAGGAACAACACTGCCATCAAAATCTTGATTTAAGCCTAAATCTATTCCCGCATCAATTGCTGGAGAATTTTGTGTTAAATGAAAGTCTTCATTAACTCTATCTATAAAAAGAGGATCAGTTTCTAAACTATTAGCACCTTGAGAAAAAGTAGTTTGAAAATTGGAAAAAGTATAGTTACTTGTAGTTGAAGCATTGTAAATTGTTACACCATTTGGTGCATAATAAATGTTATTATTAAAATCAAACGACGGATGATTTGCTGGTCTATTAGCACCTAAAAATCGGATTCTACCCATACCATCCATTAATGTTGTTACAATGTTGTTTTTAAAAGTTAAGTTTTCTAAATCATTGCCAAAATCGATAATTGCGCCACCGCCATTATACACAAATACGTTATTGTAAATTTCAACATTACTACCTGTAACTCTTAATAAATGATAACCATTACCTTTTATTACACTGTATTTTACAACAACATTTGGTACGGTTCCACCAATATTTATTGCAGCTGACGTATTTGTTGTTGGTTCATCTATACTGGTATGTCTTTCTACAGTAATGTTATTTGCCGAATGCCCAATTAAAATACCACCTTGCACATTGTTTTTAGAAATATTATTATATAAATGAATGTTAGAACCCGTTGTAATATCAAAACCTTGTTCTGCACATAACTCAGCATAATTGTTTCTAATAATAAAGTTAGAACCTGCAGTTCCACCATTACCATCTTCATGAACAACAATACCATCATTTGCTCCAGTGCCCGATACATAACAATTTTCAACAATGACGTTGCTTAAATGATTGGCTGGAGATCCGTTTAAATAAATTCCATTGTTGGACGCATTATAAACCGAAACATCTTGAATTAAAATATCGCTTCCACCTTTACTGATGGAAAGTGCATTATTTCCAGCATTAAATATTTCAACACCAATAACTGTAATGCCGTAACAACCACCGGTAACAGCAAAACCTAGAGCATTATTGGTTGAGTTTTTAAGAATTAAATTTTCAATAGTAATATACGAATGGTAACTAACAATAACGCTAGTCTCATTATTTTGCACATCAATTGTAGGTTTGGTTCCAGTTCCAAATGCACCGTAATAAATGCGTTGTGTGTCTGTGCCACTATCACCAATAATCAATCTTTCGTTCCAAGTGTCTCCACGGTTAAATAGAATTTCATCTCCAGGTGAAAAGGTAATGGAATTAACTTTATTTATAGTCAGCCAAGCTTGGTTTATTGTAGTGCCTAAATTACTATCATTTCCAGTATTTGAAACATAATAGACTGTTGCATTAGCTGAAAATTGGAATAAAATGAATAGTAATAAGATAGTGATTGAGTTTTTCATAAGCATTCATGTTTGTATCAAATATAGTAATTATTTTTAAAACTTCTTAATTTTCTTCTACACGAAAGAATTTATTTTAAATAAGTCAAATCAATTAAATTTGATTTCAGTATCTTTCTTAGATTGAAATTTAATAGCAAATAGAATCTTCAAGTAGGTTTGTACTAGGTTTTTTTACAATAAAAAGTGTTTCGTAAATTTAAGTAATAATTAGTTTCGCACTATGATTGTTAGTGAAATGTTAATAAAAACCAATGATAATTCAAAAATCATCAAATAAAATACTGTAATTTTAAATTCAATAACCATGTAAAGCGCATGGAACTAACCAAATTTAACTTTTTTATTATGAAAAAAAATGTTTTAACCACAATTATTTTAGCATTATTGCTAATTAACATTTCATGTAGCAGTGAAAATGAAATGAACGATTCGAATGAGCCATCGCAAAAAGCCTATCCCGAGATTGTTGAGAAATTAGAAGAATTACAATTCAATGCAGATGAATTGGAACTTGTGAATTTAAAATTACCCGATGGTACCGAAATGGAAGTCTTTGAATTTGAAGATGATATTGTTATGTCTCGCGAACAAATTGAAGAAATGCAATTTGTAGGTTATGATACGAGTTCAAAACAATACAGATCTTCAAACCTAGTAAACACTTGGGGAGGCGTAAGAACACTTCGTATTGTAGGTTGGAATGCTGGTGCAAACGGTCTTAATGCAAGAGAGCGAACAGCTTTAACTTGGGCAGTTCATAATTATAATTCTTTAAATCTTAATATACGTTTATCGTTATCTTGGGGAACAAATGCCAATGGTAAAGATATTGTAATGTTTAATGATTCGTCTGTGACTGGAAAGAGTGGTGGAAAATCTGGTTTTCCTTGGCGTGGAAATCCATATAAATGGGTAAGAATATATGGAATACATAATCATCCTACAAATACCATAGAGGCTGTAATGACACATGAAATTGGTCATGCAATTGGTATGCGACACAGCGATTGGTGGAGTAGACAGAGTTGTAATAGAGGTGTTAGAAGAGAATATACTGGAATTCATATTCCTGGAACAACAAGTGGATACGATTATACTTCAATCTATAATGCTTGTGTACGAAGTAATACAAATGGTGAAATTAATCATAATGACCGCATTGCCTTACGCTACTTATATTAGTATAAATAAAATGTATTAAATTAAAAAAGGACAAATCTCACGAATTGTCCTTTTTTTATTTTTAATAAAACATTGTAATTTTTAATAGATCAAAAAGTACTAGTTGTTTAATGCTTCAGAACCACCAACAATTTCTAAAATTTCTCCAGTAATTGCCGCTTGTCTTGCTTTGTTGTATTGTAATAACAATTCATCTCTTAAATCATTTGCATTATCGGTTGCTTTATGCATTGCTGTCATACGGGCACCGTGTTCTGCTGCAAAAGAATCGCGAATAGCTTTGTACAATTGCATTTTTAAAGATTTTGGTATTAAACCGTCAATAATAACTTGTTTAGAAGGTTCGTATAAATAGTCTAAGTTAGACGTACTTTCTGTTTCTGTCTGTTCAATTGGTAAGTAGACTTCATTCGTTAAAATTTGCGTTGCTGCATTTTTAAACTTGTTGTAAATCAATTCTACTTTGTCAAATTCACCATCGGTAAATTGTGTCATGATGCTTTCTGCAATCTTAGAAACATTGGCGTGAGATAATGTATCGTACACATTAGACTGATTGTTAATTACATTATATTGCTTTGATAATAAATCGTTTGCTTTTTTACCAATTGCTAATATTGACACATCAACATCTTTGTACTTATCTTCAATAGCATTTACTGTTGCTTTAAATACCGATGAATTAAATCCACCACATAAACCTCTATTAGAGTTTATAACTACTAATAAAACTTTATTAACTTCTCGCGGAGTAGTGTAAGTACCACCTAAATCACCTTCTAAGGTTGCACTTAAATTTTGTAACAATTCTGTTAACTTATCTGCATATGGTCGCATAGCAGTAATTGCATCTTGTGCTTTTTTCAATTTTGCAGCCGATACCATTTTCATAGCACTGGTGATTTGCATCGTTGATCCAATTGATGAGATTCTATTACGTATTTCTTTTAAGTTTGCCATTCTTTTAGTGTTCAGTATTCAGTGTTCAGTATTAAGTCAGTTGATAACTGCCAACTGCTATTGCTAACTGAATACTAATTTTAGTTATATTTCGCAGATACTTCTTTAGCAACATTTACCATTACATCAATTGTATCGTCAGTTAACTTACCTGATTTTAATGTGTCTAATGTATCTTGATGTTTTGCGCCTAAGAAATCTAAATAATCAGTTTGAAATTCTCGTACTTTATTTACAGGAACATCTTTCAATAAATTTTTAGAACCAGCATAAATAATCGCGATTTGTTTTCCAACAGTCATTGGGTCGTTTTGCGCTTGTTTTAAAATTTCAACATTACGTTTTCCTTTATTAATTACGTTTAATGTAGCGGCATCTAAATCTGAACCAAATTTAGCAAATGCTTCTAATTCACGATATTGCGCTTGATCTAATTTTAACGTACCTGATACTTTTTTCATTGCTTTAACTTGTGCGTTTCCACCAACACGAGATACAGAAATACCTACGTTAATTGCTGGACGAACACCAGAGTTAAATAAATCAATATCTAAGAATATTTGTCCATCAGTAATTGAAATTACATTGGTAGGAATATATGCAGATACATCACCAGCTTGTGTTTCAATAATTGGTAAAGCAGTTAATGATCCGCCACCTTTTACTAATCCTTTTAAAGAATCTGGGACATCGTTCATTTTTGCAGCAATACCATCATCATTAATAACTTTGGCTGCTCTTTCTAATAATCTAGAGTGTAAGTAAAATACATCACCTGGATATGCCTCACGTCCTGGTGGACGTCTTAATAATAAAGAAATTTCACGGTAAGCAACTGCTTGCTTTGATAAATCATCAAATACAATTAATGCAGGCTTTCCTAAGTCTCTAAAATATTCTCCAATTGCAGCTCCAGCAAATGGTGCATAAACTTGCATTGATGCAGGGTCTGATGCGTTTGCTGCTACAATTGTAGTATAAGCCATCGCTCCTTTTTCTTCTAACATTTGAACAATTCCAGCAACTGTAGATGCTTTTTGTCCAATAGCTACATAGATACAATAAACTGGTTCTCCAGCATCGTAAAATTCTTTTTGATTGATAATTGTATCAAGTGCAACGGTAGATTTACCTGTTTGTCTATCACCTATAATCAATTCACGTTGTCCACGACCTACAGGAATCATTGCGTCTACAGCTTTTAAACCTGTTTGTAATGGTTCTGTAACTGGTTCTCTAAAAAGTACACCAGGCGCTTTACGCTCTAGTGGCATTTCATAAGTTTTTCCAGAAACTGGCCCTTTACCGTCAATTGGTAAACCCAATGTATTTACTACACGTCCAACAATACCTTCACCTACTTTTAAAGATGCAATTCTATTAGTTCTTTTTGCAGTTGATCCTTCTTTTATAGAGGTTGAGTGACCTAAAAGTACAATACCTACATTGTCTTCTTCTAAGTTAAGTACAATACCTTCTAATCCACCATCAAATTCAACTAGCTCACCATATTGTACATTTTCTAAACCGAAAACACGTGCAATACCATCACCTACTTGAAGTACAGTTCCTACTTCGTTTAATGATGCATTCCCGTCAAAGTTTGCTAATTGTTCTTTTAAAATTGCTGATACTTCAGCTGGTTTTATTGTTGCCATAATATTTTAGTCTTTAGTTAGTAGTATTTTGTGAGTAGCCAACTGAATTTTGACCACTGAATACTGCGAACTTATTTAATTTTTTGCTTCGTAATGATTTGTTTCAAAATTTCGTTTTAAGTTTCCTAGTTTCCCAGAGATACTTGCGTCAAATTGTTTATCGCCTACTTGTAAGATAAATCCACCTAAGATAGATTCGTCAATTATATTTTCTACTGATACTTCTTTATTGGTTAATTCTTTTACTTTAACTAAAACTTTATTTTTTAAGTCGTCTGTTAAAGGAATAGCAGTCGTTATTTTTGCAACTTCAACACCTTTCATTTTTTCAAATAATTGGATGTATTGTTTTGCAACAAACGGTAATAAAGTTACTCTTTTATTTGCTACTAAAATTTGTAAAAGATTGTTGGTTGTTTTATTAACTTTATCAGAAAATAAACCAGTTAATACATTCATTTTAGCATCCGTTTTTGAAACAGGATTATTTAAAAATAAGTGTAATTCTTTACTGCCTTCAATCGTATTATTAATTAATAACATATCGTTATTAACTTCGGCTGTATTATTGGCATCTTTTGCCAAATTAAGTACCGCTTTTGCGTATCGTAATGCAGCTCTATTCATCCTATTAGTTTAAGGTAACGTCTTTAAGTAAATCTTCAATCAATTGTAATTGCTTGTTTTTATCAGCTAATTCGCCTTTAACAACTTTTTCAGCAATGTTTACAGATAATTCACCCATTTGAGTTTTCATATCTGAAATAGCAGCAACTTTTTCATTTTGAATAGTTGATTTTGCTTGTTCAATCATTTTGTTTGCTTGTAATTGTGCTTCTTCTTTTGCTTCATTTATTAAATTCTCTTTCATTTCGCGCGCATCTTTAAGCATTAAATCTCTTTCAACACGAGCTTCTTTTAATACCTTGTCGTTATCCGATTTAATATCAAGCATTTCTTGACGGGCTTTATCAGCCTCAGCAAGAGAGTTTGTAATTGTATTTTCTCTTTCACTTACAGAGTCCAATATTGGTCCCCAAGCCATTTTCTTTAATAGAAAATATAAAATACCAAAGGTAAGTGTTGTCCAAAATATAAGTCCAATTGCAGGAGTAATTAATTCCATAGTGTATTTGTTTTATAAATAGTTAATTTAAAATAAAAGTAAGATGTAACCAACCGTTACATCTTACTTTAAAATTATGCTTTGTATAAGAAAGACACAACCACGGCAAATAAAGCAACAGCCTCAACTAAGGCAGCTAAAATAATTGCAGATGATTGAATTTTACTTTGCATTTCAGGTTGACGAGCAATGGCATCCATCGCTGATCCTCCAATTTTTCCAATACCGATTCCAGCTCCTATCGCAGCTAAACCAGCACCTAAAGCGGCAATTCCAGTCATAGTTAAATATATTTAAATTAATTATTAATGTTCTTCTTCTATCGCTGCACCTATATATAAAGATGTTAGCATGGTAAATATGTATGCTTGTATAGCTGTTACTAAAATTTCAATAACGCTAATAAACAATGTAAAGGCAACAGATACAGGTGCAACCCAAACGGTTTTAAGCACAAATATCAACCCTATTAAACTCAATACAATAATGTGACCTGCAGTAATATTTGCAAATAAACGTATCATTAAAGATACAGGCTTTACAATCATTCCAATGACTTCTATTGGTGCAAGGAATATTTTCATTGGTACAGGCACGCCTGGCATCCAAAAGATGTGCTTCCAGTAATTTTTATTACCACTTAAATTTACAACTATAAATACAATAACAGCTAATGTTAAAGTAAATGCAATATTACCACTTACATTAGCTGCAAATGGAAAAAATGGAATCAATCCAAAAATATTATTCAACCATACAAAGAAAAAGATGGTTAATAATAAAGGTATGTATTTCCTATAATGTTTTTCGCCTATATTTGGAATAGCAATTTCATCTCTAATAAATAATACTAAAGGTTCTAAAAATTTTGCAATACCTTTTGGTGCAGAAATTCCTGTTTTTTTATAAGAACGTCCTGCAGCACCAAACCCTAATAATAAAAGTAATACGGATAAAAACAACACAAAAACATTTTTAGTAATTGAAAAATCTAATGGTTTGCTATTTGTTGGATGGTGTTTTTCATCTAAAGAAATAACGCCATTATCGACTTGATAAATTTTATTATGAAATTTTGCAAACTTCAAACCTTTCTTTTCAATGATTTGAGTGCCGTCATCATTATGATGAAACTCACTAGACATAAAAGTAACCAGTCCGTTTTTTGTCCATAAGATAATTGGTAAAGGAACGGTTAATGCTTTTGGAAAATGATCTTCATTTTTTCCATACACATGAAATTCGTGAGAATCACTTATATGATGCATAATCATACTAGTAATGTCAAAAGCGTCATCTTTGCTAGATTTGTGAGTGTCTTTGGAATGAGTTTCTGCAGTTTTGTGCTCGTTATGATCTTGACAATAAACTGTTCCACTAATCAGAAAAATTAGTATTACACTTAAAGTTGCAATTTTAATAAAAGATGTTAATTTCATTACCTTAATCTCGTTGATTTTTATACTCTTAAAATATTTTGCAAATGTACTAACATATATTTAAAAATCAAGTACTTTTTTTTGATTATTTTTCATCAGCATTTAAAGTTTTAAATAATTTAATTATTTGATAAATTTCAAAAGAAAGAAATAGAAAATATGGAATAAAAAAATTGAATACAGTATGGTTTAAATTGTCAGTTTTTATTTTGAGTAGTGGTAAGAAAAATAAGATTGCAATAGCTGATTTTACTAAACTTCCAATTGCAAAGGTCGTGAAAATAGTATCTGGTTTTTTAAGTGCTGCTTTTATAATGAAATAAAACAAAGCGACTAAAGAAAGAAATAAAAAGAAATAGATACTATAGATAGGATGAAATAATTTTACATCACTAAAAAAAAAGTGTTGTACATATTTATGCAAACCAAATAGCGCTAATGTAAAAATAAGCGTATTTATTGTGATTTTTCGAAGGTGAAGTAAAATGGAATTATTAGTTGTCATTGCTTAATTTTATGGCTTGTTTGATTACAGAATAAAGTGAGGCAAATAGAAATATCAAGGTGAATACTAATGTATAGATACTATTCTTGTTTGGATACTTTTCATCCAATTTTATTCCAATAAAGACACCTGCAAAAATGGTAAATCCCATTTGGAAAGCCATTCCTGAAAATCGAGTAAATTTATTACGCTGTTTTCGATTTTCCTTTTCCATCATTAAGTGATTTTACACCACCTTTCATGGTGCAATTTACATTAAATATTGCTCCAGGTGCTACAGATAATTTTTCCATAGTGACATCACCTTGAATGTTTGCTGTTTCTTTTAGGGTTAATAAGTTGTTGACATTAAGTTCTCCATCAATGCTACCTTCGACATCTGCATTAGTACAAGTTGCTTTTCCTTTAATAAGCCCTTCGCGCCCTATTATGATTCTTCCAGAAGTTTGAATAGAACCTTCAATAGTTCCGTCAATTCTGAAATCGCCATCTGATGTAATTTCTCCAACAAATGTGGTGTTTTTTGCAATGATATTACGTTCACCTGATG
>JAZGEV010000099.1:0-5455 GCA_036478895.1 Flavobacteriaceae bacterium
AAGTATTGCCGTTATTAAAGTATAAATTTAATAAGAATGTGATATTTAAAATGACACCAATTATAACAGCAATCCAAGCGCCTTTTTTAATAAATTGATTTATAATAAAATAAAGAATTATGCTTCCCAACGCAAACACAAAAGGAAACCACATTAATACTAAAGCTGCCATGCCAGTATTTTTAAGCAAATTTGCACTAAGCATAATAATGAAGGTAATAATTGCAGTTGCTAATGCTATAATAATATTTCCCTTGGTTGTTTCTAAAAAATTCATATTTTTATTTTTACAAATATACCAATATTAAAAATAATTGTATTTTTGAACTAGATTTTAAGACAACTTTCATGAAAAAAATTCAAATGGTAGACCTTATTGGTCAATACAAGCATATTAAACCACAAATTAACAAAGCTTTTGCAAGTATTCTAGATACAGCATATTACATTGGTGGTCCCGAAGTTAAAGGATTTGCATCTGATTTGGAAAAATATTTAGATGTAAAACACGTTATTCCATGTGCCAATGGAACCGATGCTTTACAAATAGCTATGATGGGTTTGGGTTTAAAACCTGGTGACGAAGTTATTACTGTAGATTTTACTTTTGCAGCCACTGTAGAAGTGATTGCTTTATTAAATTTAACACCCGTTTTAGTTGATGTGGATGCAGCAACTTTTAATATGGATATTGACGCATTAAAAAAAGCTATTACTCCAAAAACAAAAGCAATTGTACCTGTTCATTTATTTGGGCAATGTGCCAATATGGAAGCAGTATTAGCTGTTGCAAAAGAACATAACTTATTTGTTATTGAAGATAATGCACAAGCAATTGGCGCAGATTACACGTTCTCAAACGGTAAAAAACAAAAAGCAGGAACAATGGGGAATGTTGGTACGACTTCTTTCTTTCCGTCAAAAAATTTAGGCTGTTATGGTGATGGCGGTGCTATATTTACCAATGATGATGATCTAGCACATATTATAAAAGGTATCGTAAATCACGGTATGTACAAACGTTATTATCACGATGTAGTTGGTGTAAATTCACGTTTGGATAGTTTGCAAGCTGCTGTTTTACAAATAAAATTACCTTTATTAGATGGTTATTGTGCAGCACGTCAAAAAGCAGCTAAATTTTATAGTGATGGTTTATCGGTTAATTCAAAAATTCAAACACCTGTAATATCTGATTTTTCAACGCATGTTTTTCATCAATATACATTAAAATTGGACGAAAGTATTGATCGTGATGCGTTACATCAACATTTATTAGATCAAGGAATTCCAAATGCAATTTATTATCCTGTATCATTACACGCCCAAAAAGCGTATAAAGATGACCGTTATAATGAAGCCGATTTTACAGTAACAAACAATCTATGTAAAACTGTAATTTCGTTACCAATGCATACCGAATTAGAAGAAGAGCAGCAACAATTTATTGTGGATACAATTTTAGCTTTTTGTAAGTAGAAACTATATTTTGGATTAAATGATCCAAGAGGTTAAATACATATTATGAAAAAAATACTAGTTACAGGCGGTTTAGGATTTATTGGTTCACATACAGTAGTGGCATTACAAAACGATGGTTTTGATGTGGTTATCATTGATGATTTGTCAAACTCTACCTTATCAGTTATAGATGGTATTACGGCTATCACTAATAAAAAACCTGAATTTATTCAACTCGATTTAAAAAATAAAACTGCTGTTACAGATTTTTTTACAAACCATAAAGTAGATGGTGTAATTCACTTTGCTGCTTCAAAAGCCGTTGGTGAAAGTGTAGCAAAACCTTTAAAATATTACGAGAATAATATAAATGCTTTGGTCTATCTTTTACAGGAAATGCAAGCCAACAAAGTAACCAATCTTATATTCAGCTCATCTTGTACTGTTTATGGTCAAGCAGATGAACTTCCAATTACCGAAAACGCCCCAATAAAATTAGCAGAATCACCTTATGGAAATACCAAGCAAATTGGTGAGGAAATTATTAACGATACAACTAAAATAGGTGATTTAAATGCCATTGCATTGCGCTATTTTAATCCAATTGGTGGACACGACAGTATTTTAATAGGCGAATTACCTATTGGTATTCCTCAAAATTTAATTCCGTATGTAACACAAACTGCTGCTGGAATACGCGACTATTTGTCTGTTTTTGGAGATGATTACAATACGCATGACGGCACCGCTGTACGTGATTATATTCACGTGGTCGATTTAGCCAAAGCGCATATTATTGCAATGAAACGCTTGTTAGAATCTAACAACAAATCTCAAATGGAATTCTTTAATATTGGTACTGGTAAAGGATCATCTGTATTGGATGTGATTAAAGCTTTTGAAAAAGCGAATAATCGTAAACTTAATTATAAAATTAAACCTCGTAGAGCTGGTGATATTACTTCTGCTTACGCCGATACATCATATGCAAATACAGAATTGGGTTGGAAAAGCGACTTAACTCTTGAAGATGCTTTGCGTAGTGCTTGGCTTTGGCAAGAGAAACTACAACATTAGAGTTTAACTTGAAGAATAAAGTCAGTATTTCAATTAAAGTAAAACCCTGTCTTTAAAATTTAATACGAATTCTAAATCATACTAAACGAATTCTATTAAACGCCAAAATAAAACCATAAAAGATATTACTTTTGTTAATGAAAGATATAGTAATCCATCTTTATTATGATAAGTAAACTAATTTCCTTTATAAAACGTCACAAAAAGAAAAGTATTTTTCTTTTTATTTTATTGGTTTGGTATTATTTTTCGTTACCTAAAGTTTTATTTAACGAACCGACTTCTACTATAATTCAATCTTCAAATTTTAAATTATTAGGTGCAAAAATTGCCGATGATGGTCAATGGCGCTTTCCAAATAATGATAACCTTCCAGTTAAATTTGAACACTGTATTACGCAATTTGAAGATGAATATTTTTATAAACACATCGGTTTTAATCCCATTTCAATTGCCAAAGCTTTTTCGCAAAATTTAAAATCAAAACGTGTCAAACGTGGCGGAAGCACATTAACGCAACAAGTCATTCGTTTATCCAGAAAAGGGCAAAAACGTAGCTATTTAGAAAAACTAAAGGAACTCATTTTAGCAACCCGTTTGGAATTACGTCATTCCAAAAAACACATTCTTAAACTGTACGCATCCAACGCACCTTTTGGTGGAAATGTTGTTGGTATTGAAGCCGCTTCTTGGCGTTATTTTGGACGAAAAGCTTCAGATTTATCTTGGTCAGAAACTGCTACTTTGGCCGTTTTACCAAATGCGCCTAGTTTAATTTATCCAGGGAAAAATCAACTTCGTTTACTTAAAAAACGAAATCGTCTACTCAAAAAATTATATCAAAACAACATTATTAAAAAATTAACTTATGAACTGGCGTTATTAGAAGAATTGCCTCAAAAACCATTTCCACTACCACAAATAACGCCTCATTTATTAGAAAAAATTAATAAAAAACATAAAGGAGAACTCGTTAATACAAGCATTGACATTAATTTGCAAAAAAGAGTGAACAGCATTGTTAAAACGCATTATTTGGAATTGAAACAGAATCAGGTTTATAATATTTCAGTATTAGTTCTTGATGTAAAAACCAGAAAAGTATTGACGTATGTAGGAAATTCACCAACCGATAACACGCATCAAAAAAGTGTAGATATTATAGACAAACCCAGAAGTACAGGAAGTATTTTAAAACCCTTTTTGTATGCTGCCATGCTCGATACTGGCGATATATTACCCAATACATTAGTTGCCGATGTGCCAACTCATATTGCCAATTACAAACCAGTAAATTTTAATAAAAAATTTGATGGTGCTGTGCCAGCAAGTCGCGCTTTAGCACGTTCTTTAAATGTACCTTCGGTGCGCATGTTACAACAATTTGGCCTGGATCGATTTTATCATTATTTAAAAAAACTAGACTTAAAAGATATTAAATACAATGCCAATCATTACGGATTATCATTAATTCTTGGTGGCGCAGAATCTAATTTGTGGGACATTTGTAAAAGCTTTGCATCGATGAGTTCTACTATTAATCATTATGATGATTTACAAGCAAAATATTATAGTAATGAGTTTCTAGAACCTACGTATTTATCGGATAAAAAAATGGATTTTGGAAAAATTACTACCGAAAAAACACTTTTTGACGCTGGTTCCATTTACCTTACTTACAAAGCTTTGAAAGAGGTCAATAGACCAGATAGCGAAGAAAATTGGGAGTTTTTTGATTCATCCAAAGAAATTGCTTGGAAAACAGGAACAAGTTTTGGTTTTAGAGATGCTTGGGCTGTTGGAACTACTAAAGATTATGTAGTTGGTGTATGGGTTGGAAATGCTAGTGGTGAAGGACGACCAGGTTTGGTTGGTGTACAAAGTGCTGCTCCTATCCTATTTGATGTCTTTGCCGAACTGCCCAAAAGTGCTTGGTTTATAAAACCGTTTGATGAATTAACACCTATTCCCGTTTGTAAAAAAAGTGGCTACCGAGCCAGTGATTATTGTACCGAAATAGACACCATAAATGTACAAAGTGTTGGCTTAAAAACTAAAGCTTGTCCTTATCATTTTTGGGTGCATTTAGATGAAACAGAAACCAAACAAGTGAATGCTGGCTGTTATCCATTAAATAAAATGAAACACAAGAGTTGGTTTGTTTTACCGCCTTTGATAGAATACTATTATAAACAAAAAAATCCACTTTATAAGACTTTACCTTACTTTAAAACTGCATGTTTAAACGAATCAAAAAAAGTAATCGATTTTATTTACCCAAAAAATTATACTCAAATTTTCCTTCCAAAAGATTTTAGTGGAGAAACCAATGATGTTATTTTTAAACTGGCACATAGTACCGTAAATGCAAAAGTATTTTGGTATTTAAATGCCACTTATATTGGCACAACGGAACATATTCACGAAATGGCCATTCATCCAAAAAATAAAGGAAAACATACAGTAACTGTGGTCGATGAATTTGGGAATGAGGCTAAGCGAGTTGTGGAAATTATGGAATAGATTTTAATTAAAATGCCTTAATTCGTTTTAAAATATCTTTATAATCGGCTTTGTTTTTAACGAAATCCATATCAGACACATCGATAACCAAAGTGTTTAAATCTTGCTGAGATTTTATGAAATTAAAATAGCCTTTATGGATTTTATCTAAATAACCAGGTTGAATGTTTTTTTCGTAATCTCTACCTCTTTTCTTAATATTTTCTAGTAACCTATCGGTGTTTTGATAGAGATAAATATACAAATCTGGTTTGGCAATTTCTTTATACATTACGTCAAACATGCGCTTATACAATTCAAATTCATCTTTTTGCAAGGTAATTTGCGAGAAAATAAGTGATTTAAATATGTAATAATCCGATACAATTAAATTTTTAAACAAATCGAACTGTGC
>JAZGEV010000100.1:0-14747 GCA_036478895.1 Flavobacteriaceae bacterium
TAATGAAAAATACTTAGGACTCTTACGTGTTTCTCCTAAGCTATCAAATGCTATTATTAACTCTAGATTTGTCAAAAAAAATTTAAATATTACAACAGAACGTCAATTGCCAAATTTGCAAAAAAAATCATTTAAAAGTTGGCTTAAAAAACAAAAACCTTTAAGTCATAAGAATCAAAAATCAGTATATCTTTTTATAGATGAATTTACAAATAGTTATGATGTTTCAATTGGTATTGACACGTATGAGTTACTTGAGAAGCTAGGCTTTAACATACTAATTATCAACAATGTGTCTAGTGGAAGGTCACAAATATCTAAAGGTTTTTTGAAAGAAGCTAAAGTGCTCGCAAATAAAAACATTAACTTATTTAAAGATGTTTTAAGTAATAATATGCCCTTAATTGGTATTGAACCTTCTACAATATTAACGTTTAGAGATGAATATCTTCGTTTAGCAAATAACCTTGATTCTGCTAAAAAAGTGGCAAAATACACATTTACTATTGAAGAGTTTTTAGCTTCCGAAATAGCTTTAGGAAATATAAAATCCAATAAATTTACAAGCGAATATCAAACTATAAAAATTCATACACATTGTCATCAAAAATCATTGTCGCAATCAAAAGCTACTTTTGACATGTTAAACATTCCAAAGAACTACTCTGTTAGTTTAATGAATACAGGTTGCTGTGGTATGGCAGGCTCTTTTGGATATGAAAAAGAACATTACGCTATAAGTATGCAAATGGGAGAAAATTCTGTTTTTCCAAAAGTTCGAAATACAGATATTAAAACTATATTAGCAGTAGCAGGCACTAGTTGTAGACATCAAATTAAAGATGGCACAAAGCGAGAAAGTCAACATCCAATTAGTATTTTAAGAGATGCTTTGCTATAAGAAATAATATGATTAATTTTATCATCTAAAAATAACGACAATGTGTAATAATTTTAATAAAAAATTTATTGACGAAGCTGCAAAAGCTATGAGCGATAATAATTTTGAACCTGTACCAAAAACTGATAGCCATTTATTTTTTATGAACGAAGCGGTAAATGCTGCAATTAACGGCATGAATGCAAACGAAGGCGGTCCTTTTGGTTGTATTGTAATAAAAGACGGTAAAATTATTGGGCGTGGAAATAATAAAGTAACATCTACAAATGACCCAACGGCGCATGCCGAAGTTACAGCAATACGTGATGCATGTAAAAACTTGAATTCTTTTCAATTGGATGATTGCATAATCTACACAAGTTGTGAGCCTTGTCCAATGTGTTTAGGCGCAATTTATTGGGCTCGCCCAAAGAAAGTTTATTATGGTTCCAATCAGGCAGATGCTGCTAACATTGGTTTTGACGATCAGTTTATTTACGATGAAATTCCGTTACCATATAATAAAAGAAGTATTCCTTTTGAACAATGTGAGCGAGAAACGGCTTTAAAACCTTTTCAGATTTGGAGTTCTAAAGAGGATAAAACTGATTATTGATTCATTCGTTATAATGTACGTATTTTTCTAGATTAACATCTTCGCAAATGTAGGATAGATTTGCATTGTAAACCCCTTTGTATTCAGAGTAAACAGCATTACAATTAACTTCATTATAATGATTTACAATCACTAGTTTACCAGCATCCAAAAATTCTTGCGCGCCTGCACTATTCCACCAATTCTTTTCATTGTTATAAGATTCATATAAAACACCATCAAAATTTAACGCATCGTTTGTCATGTTTTTTGCTAAACATTTTAAACCTTTTTCGTGTGCATAATCACATAGAGTATTAAAATAAGCAACACCTTCTGCTTCAGTGACCTGATAGCCATATTGAACTCTTAAATCATCATCATAAAACCAATCCATATTATCAAATTCAACCCAATCACAACCCCACAATGCAAGTTGATCTATACGAGCTTTCATGATATCTACAATACCCGTTGTTGTTGAGTTTACAAAATATTCACCTGCCCATTGACCCCAAACTATTGAAACTAAGTAAGGTTGTAGTTGTGAATAATCTGAACGCCAATCTTCTCCTGTACCAATACTTATATACCCACAAACTTCATTTCCGTTTGCTTTGATTGCATTTATGCTTGAAACAACATCATCCATAAAAGGATCTAATAAAACAAAGGCGTTTCTTGCATTATCTAAAATGTTTGGAATTTTATCTTCTGCAAAATTTTCTTGGTATGCCTGATTGTATATTGCTTTTGCTGTCGATTCATTTTCATCTGAAGAATTATCATCATTGCAAGATGTTAATCCAATAATTAGAAAAATAGAAACTACTAATTTATAAGCTTTAATCATTTTTATAATGGTATTGTTTTTTAATTAACGCACTACATAAATAAATATTGCTATCAAAATCCAAAAAAAAAGCCTTTAGTTATAAGTAACTAAAGGCTTTTTTTTGAATTTATTATATCTAATTAATTGGCATCTAAATAATCTGGAATATCATCACCATCAGTATCTTTGGCATCGTCTGGGTTTCCATCTAAATTTGGATCAGAATTTTCATCAGCAGTTAAAATACCATCGCCATCGTCATCATTATCCAAGTAATTTGGTGTGTTATCGCCATCTGTATCTAAGGCGTCATTTGGGTTACCATCATTGTTTGGATCTGCATCTTCGTATACGGTTGATAGTTTATCGCCATCGTCATCAAAATCAATAAAATCTGGTGTTTCATCACCATCAGTATCGTCATTTTTAACAATTAGATCATTATTTAAATCTTCATAAACAGCTAATATACCATCTCTATCTGGATCATTTCTTTTAACCATTGCCATTTCAATATGGAAAATAAGTGGAGAACTAGCAGGTATTAAAGATCTAGCACTTTCGCGATAAGCTAAACCAGATGGTAAAAAGAAAACGCCTTTACCTGTTTGATTGAAACTTATTGGTAATCCAATTTGAGATGTATTTACACCTTCATTATAACTTGGTAAAGCATAACTCCAACCAGGAATTACACCACCGTAAAGATTTGCCCAAAAGTATGAATCGTTACTATCAAATATGGTTGCGTTTAATAATTGCCCTTTGTAATTTACATAAGCAGAATCTATTAATAAAGGCGCTTCGCCAACACCAATAGGTGTGTTTTTAAGTAAATATATTTTATAATCAACATCACCATACTCAATATCTTTGGTGATCACTTGATTAATAAGTGGTGTTTCTCCATTTTCAATAGTATCTAGAATTCCAAAATTATCATTACCAGTTGGCGGTGTGTAAAAGTGCGTTTCTAAATACTCTCTAAGCAAATCATCATCAATTGTTGCTTGACCTAAATGGTCAAAAGGCGTAACTTCTGGCTCGTCTTTACTGCAAGCTGAAAAAAGGATTAAAAACAATGTAGTAATTGCTAATATATGTTTGATGTTCATAATTTATAGTGTATTTTAAAGAAGCGCAATTTACAGTATTTATTTTAATAAGTTGTTGATAATTGCATTTTAACTTTTCTTTAATACTTCGAATAGTTATTGAATTTTAGTAAATTTGCCTTATGAAAAAACTACTTCTATTTATATTTATCTTATCAATTTTTCAATCGTGTAATAAAAAAGAGAAAATTGAAAAAAAAGAACAAATTCCCATGGCTATAAATGGCTATGCATTTAAAGGATTTTTTAAAACAGATAAAGAGCAAGATGTTTTTCTACAAGAAAAGATAACGGCTAAAAAATTTAAAACTATTAAAACTAGTAAAGTAGTTAACAATTCCTTTTTATTTACTGGTAATGTTAGCACTGAGAAAATTTATTATATTGCATTTAAAGGTTTAAAAGGGAAAATTCCTGTTATTGGAAATAATTTTGAAACCTTAATTTCTGTTAATCCAAATGAGATAGAAAAGTCAGTTATTAAAGGTTCTCCATTACAAACTAGTTTTGAAAATTACCAAAAAGAGATAAATCTTGCCAAGAATAAATTCGTGTTTAAATTGAATTATATTAAATCACATCCAAATGAAGTATTGTCTACAATAATATTAAAAGGGATGTTGGGAAAATCTAAATGGCGATTGGGACAAAATAGAAAAGCTTATAAAACACTATCGAGTAATTTGCAAAGTTCCCTTTTAGGTAAAGAGATAGATACGTACATAAAAACGAATGAACCAAAAGTTGAAAAAGAAGTAAGTGTCGCTGAATTAAGTTTAGATCCAAAAGTATCGGATGATGTTCCGGTAAAAATTATCGAAAAGAAAAAAACGGCAAGTATTACGCCTTACCGAAAAAAAGCGCCTAATTTTTATGGAGAATCTATTAGTGGGAAAGATATTTCTTTAAAATCCATCATTCGTAATAAGAAAATTACTTTGATAGATTTTTGGGCAAGTTGGTGTGGTCCTTGTAGAAATCAAAATCCACATTTAAGAAAATTATACAAAAAGTACCACTCAAAAGGGTTTGAAATTGTTGGGGTTTCTGAAGATAAATATGCCGATATTAATAAATGGAAAAATGCTGTTGCTAACGACCAATTGCCTTGGAAGCAAATTATTGATGATGGCAATAGAATTGCCAATATGTTTGGTGTTAAAGGGCTACCTCATACGGTTTTGTTAGATTCAAAAGGTGGAATTATTTTTGCTAAAAAATCAAGTTATACTATTGAAAAAGAATTAATACGTGTCTTTGGATTTTAAGAGACATGAAAAAGAAATTACTTTTGCTGCTTTTGATTATAACAAGTTTGTTAATTGCTTTGTATTTTTATAGATATAAAAGCGTAAACATTATAAAGAATCATTTTCCAGAGAATACAAAAGCAGTAGTTTCTATCAATTTAAGACAATTAGAAAATAAAATCTTTTGGGATGTTTTGTCCAATCCTAGCTTATACCTTTCTAGTAAACCAAAGAAGAAAAGTAATAACGATGCTCCTAAATCTAAAAAATCATTTAACTTTTTTAAAAATGTTACTATTCCAAAAAACATTCAGTTTTATTCTCAAAAAGAAGATTTAGATGAATGGTATAGTTCAATTATTACTATTAAAAAAAATATTAATTTAGAGCAATTTCTTATTGATAAAGGGTTTGTTCAAGAAAAATCAAACTCTAATTTTAATGTATTCCGAAAAAAGGCAATAGCTGTTATTATAAATTCTAACAAAGTTATCTTATCAATTCTTCCTGAAAATAATACAATAACTTTAAAAAATTTATTTTTAACAAAGAAATTAGTAAATGCCAAATCTAAAATAATCAAAAAACTTAAATCTAATAAAAATGATTTATTATTTGTTTCAGATAATGAGATGATTAAGTTGAATTTCTTGAATGGTGAAATTGATTTTGGAGGAAATATGAATTTAGATTTTCTATCATCACAAAAAAACAGCATCTCTCCTACTTCAACACTTACTTTTAATTGTAATATTAATAAGGAAAGTGATTTTATAAAAAAAGCAATTCAAGCAATTAACAAAACCAAGTTTACTAAATTAGCTCAATTGAATTTTGACACCATCTATAAGCATTGGAATGGGACAATGCAGTTTAATTTAAAGGAATTTACTACAAAAATAGACAACATCAAAACCTATGAATATGATGATGACTTTAATCAAACCGAAGTAACTTCTACACAAAAAATAGCCATACCTAGTTTCGATTTAAGCTTAAATACAACTAAAAATCTTTTGCCTTATTTTAAACAACAAAATACAATTACAGATATAGAAAATAAAACAATTTTCAAGCAAATTCCGCTAATAGAAACACAAATTATAGCAACCGATAGCTTACTTAGCCTGTTCTCCACTACAAAATCTAAAGCTATTAAAACAGAGACTTTAAGTAAGTTATTCATTCAGTTTTCTGCTTTTTCTTATCGAAAATATACAAAAGGCACAATATATCATATTTCTAATACTGAAAAAATTGATTATTTTAATTTTGCAATATCTAAAAATGATAATATCTATGGTACTGTAAAAATGATGGGTAAATCACGCAATTCTTTTGCTCAACTAATTAAATAACAAGGATGATTTAGAACAAGAAAAGCTAAAAATATCAAAATTCAACTTCCGATTTATAATTTCATCAAGTATTTATATATTGCTTAATGTGTTTCTTACGCATCAATATTTCACTACAACATATTACGAATCTATACTATTATTCACCTCATTTGAATTGTATTTTTGGGTTTTAGGGAGTATGAATTATTACACTATTTAAATGTATATATTAAATTATTAGGCATCTCTCTTTTTAGGACTTTAATTGGCTACTACTCTATTTATATTAATGAAAATAAAAGTTTTTCAATTGGTGTAAGTGAAATAGCTTTATGTTTTCTGGTAAAGTATAAAGTATTACGCTATTCTTATAAAAGAATTTCTGCTAAATTCTAATATCATATCTCTTGTTTTAGTAACTTTGTATTCTCTAAACAAACAAAACAAATCATGTCATACAGAATTGAAAAAGATACAATGGGAAAAGTAAAAGTACCATCAGATAAATATTGGGGCGCTCAAACAGAACGATCACGTAATAATTTTAAAATTGGCGCTGCTGGATCAATGCCTTTAGAGATTGTGTATGGTTTTGCTTATTTAAAGAAAGCTGCTGCATTTACCAATTGTGAATTAGGTATTTTAGATGCTCCAAAGCGTGATTTAATCGCTCAAGTTTGTGATGAAATTATTGCTGGTAAACATGACGATCAATTTCCACTTGTTATCTGGCAAACAGGTTCTGGCACACAAAGTAATATGAATGTTAATGAAGTTATTGCTAACAGAGCTCAAGAAATTGCAGGCCGCGTTATTGGCGAAGGTGAAAAAGTCATTCAACCCAATGATGACGTTAATAAATCACAATCATCAAACGATACATTTCCAACAGGAATGCATATTGCTGCCTACAAAATTATTGTTGAAAATACCATTCCTAATATTGAAAAACTACGCGATACTTTTCAAGCTAAATCAAACGAATTTAAAAATATCGTAAAAATTGGACGTACACATCTTATGGACGCAACACCTTTAACGGTTGGTCAAGAGTTTTCTGGTTACGTATCACAATTAAATCACGGATTAAAAGCGCTTAAGAATACCTTAAATCATTTATCTGAATTAGCATTAGGTGGAACAGCTGTTGGAACAGGTTTAAATACACCAAAAGGATACGATGTTTTGGTTGCAAAATATATTGCTGAATTTACAAGTTTACCATTTATAACTGCTGAAAATAAATTCGAAGCCTTAGCTGCTCACGATGCTATTGTAGAATCACACGGTGCTTTAAAAATGCTCGCTGTATCGTTAAATAAAATTGCACATGATATTCGTATGTTAGCTTCTGGGCCTAGAAGTGGTATTGGTGAATTAAGTTTACCAGCAAACGAACCAGGATCTTCTATTATGCCAGGAAAAGTTAATCCAACGCAAGCGGAAGCTTTAACAATGGTATGTGCTCAAGTCATTGGGAATGATGTTGCCATAGCTGTTGGTGGTATGCAAGGCCATTTTGAATTGAATGTTTTTAAGCCTATGATGGCAGCAAATATTTTACAATCAGCACGTTTATTGGGTGATGCTTGTTTGTCTTTTAATGATAATGCTATTGCCGGAATAACGGTTAATCAAGATAAAATTAGCGAATTATTAAATAATTCCTTAATGCTAGTAACAGCGTTAAATACAAAAATAGGCTATTATAAAGCAGCCGAAATAGCAAATACAGCTCATAAAAACGGCACAACGCTAAAAGTTGAAGCCATCCGTTTAGGTTATGTTACAGAACAGGAATATGATGAATGGGTAAAACCCGAAGATATGATTGGGAGTTTGTAGTAATTTTTACTCCTTTAGCTTGTCTTTAAAACGTTTTCTAAATTTTTGTAATTTTGGATTAATTACAGCTTTACAATAGCCTTGGTTTTGATTGTTTTTATAATAATTTTGATGATAATCACTAGCTTTATAAAAAATGTCAAACTTAGTAATTTCGGTTACTATTTTAGCATCAAAAACATTGTCTTTCTCTAATGCAGCAATAAACTTTTGAGTGGCCAATTTTTGAGTGTTATTATGGTAAAACACAACCGAACGGTATTGTGTACCAACATCAGCACCTTGTTGATTTAAAGTTGTACTATTATGTGTTGCAAAGAAAATATCTAACAATTCTTCAAAACGAAACTCATTTGGATTAAATGTAATGTGTATCACTTCTGCGTGACCTGTAGTTCCTGTACAAATATCTTCATAGGTTGGATTTTTTGTAAAACCACCAGAATATCCTGGTTCAACCAAACTAACGCCTTTTAATTCATCAAATACGGCTTCGGTACACCAAAAACAGCCGCCGCCAAATGTTG
This sequence comes from Flavobacteriaceae bacterium, assembly GCA_036478895.1. GTDB lineage: Bacteria > Bacteroidota > Bacteroidia > Flavobacteriales > Flavobacteriaceae > S010-17. Next base: position 8,388 of record JAZGEV010000100.1, read on the forward strand.
CTATTTCTTTATTTTCCATTGTTGATTTGTTTTTATCAGGTTTATTAAAATCCGTTTTCAAATGCTCCGTAGTTTTATTAAACCCAAAGAAGATAAACAAAAGTAATAAAATTATTGAAACGAAGCTAATGGATTTGATAGATAAAGACATATATTTTATTTTAATAGATTAGAACGTAATAATTGAATAACCTTACATTTAACACTTAAATTTTTTTATTATTTTTTATAAAAAAAAACTCTCAAAAAAATATTATATAACATCATTTCCTACTTTTTCTTGCATCTTTGCAGTTAGTATTTCGCTTGATGATAGAGTAATTACATCACACAATAATTTAATTAAATCCACATACTTTACATACTTTTATATCTTATTTATAGTATTTTTGTAATATGATAACATCCGATCAAATAAAAGATTTATTAGAACGAATTGGCAAGTTAGAAACTTACCTTGAGATAGACAAGAAGTTAATCAAAATCTCAAACGAAGAAGAACAAGCGTCCAATCCTGATTTTTGGAATGATCCAAAAAAAGCAGAAATCTTAATGAAATCATTACGAGGTACAAAAAAATGGGTAAATGATTATAATAATGTGAAAGCAGATGCTGAAGATACGCAAGTTTTATACGAGTTTTATAAAGAAGATGACGCAAGTGAAACCGATGTCATTCAGCAATTTGATAAAACTTTAGCATTCTTGGAAAGTTTGGAATTTAAGAATATGTTATCCGATGAAGGCGATAGCTTAAGTGCAGTGCTTCAAATAACTGCTGGAGCTGGCGGCACAGAAAGTTGTGATTGGGCGCAAATGCTAATGCGCATGTATATGATGTGGAGCGAAAAACAAGGTTATAAAATTAAGGAACTAAATTACCAAGCTGGTGACAGTGCAGGCATAAAAACGGTCACTTTAGAGATTGATGGCGAATATGCTTTTGGCTATTTAAAGGGTGAAAATGGTGTACATCGTTTGGTGCGAATTTCACCGTTTGATAGTAATGCAAAACGGCATACATCATTTGCATCGGTTTATGTTTATCCGTTAGTCGATGACACGATAGAGATCGATATTAATCCAGCCGATATCACCTGGGATTTTGCACGTTCTGGTGGCGCTGGTGGGCAAAATGTAAATAAAGTTGAAACGAAAGCCATTTTAAGACATAAGCCCAGTGGTATAATGGTGACAAATTCTGAAACGCGATCGCAACTAGAAAATAGAACAAAGGCGATGCAAATGCTAAAATCTCAATTATATGAGATTGAACTTCAAAAGCAACGTTCCAAAAGAGATGCAATAGAGAATAATAAAATGAAAATTGATTTTGGGTCACAAATAAGAAATTATGTAATGCATCCATATAAATTAGTGAAAGATGTTAGAACTGGTCACGAAACTGGCAATGTAGATGCTGTTATGAATGGCGATATTGATGGTTTTATTAAATCCTTTTTAATGGGCAATAGCAAATAATACAATTTTAATAATTGTATTTAATATTTATAAAACTACCTTTGTATCGATGTGACACTTATGCATCTTATTAAAATGCTAACTTATATTAATGAGGTTACTTGAAAAAATACGAAAATCGGATATCTACACATCATCGTGGGTTGTATTATTAATCGATATCTCCTTAATTGTTCAAACATTTTTTATTGCTAATTTAATTTTCTATAATTTTAAATTATCAATTTATGGATCCTATATATTTCATCAGTTGCCTTTTGTCATACTTTTTGCTTTAATCAGTATTTTAATTGTTGGATCACATAAAGGAATTGTGCGTCATACTGGTGTGAATGATGCCATAAGTGTTTTTATTACCGCAACGTTATTCGTTTTTTTATCGGTTACTATAGTTTACATCAATAGAAATCTAGGGTTTTACCGAATAAAATTATTTTTCCCGCATTCTATTTCTATTTTATTAATACATTATTTACTAAATATTATTGTATTAATTGCTAGCCGTTTTATTTTTAAAAGAATCTATCAGTTATTAATTATTGGTCGTAAAAAAAATAAAAAAATATTAATTTATGGTGCTGGAGATTCTGGTTTAATTACATATGCAACCCTAACAAATAATAAGCGTACAAGCTATAACGTATTTGGTTTCATAGACGATAATCCATCAAAAAGAGGCAAACAATTTAATAGAACAAAAGTATATGATTCTTCTGATATTACTTCAGATTTTATTGAAAAGCATAATATTGATGAAGTTATAATTTCTATCCAAAATATTGAACCTTCAAAATTATTTAATATATCGGATAAATTAGTTTCCAAAAACGTCATCGTAAAAATAGTACCACCAGTTGAACAATGGATTGATGGTGATTTGAATGTTAGTCAAATTAAAGAAATTAATATTGAAGATTTATTAAGCAGATCACCTATTAATATTGAAAACCCTATTGTTAAAAAAGAATTACTGAATAAAACCATTTTAATAACAGGCGCTGCAGGATCTATTGGAAGCGAAATTGCTAAGCAAATTGTACAGTATAATTACAAACAGCTGTTTATTCTCGATCAAGCTGAATCTCCTTTGTATGATTTACAGCAAGATTTAAAAAGAAATGATATTCATAATTTTAAAACGATTATTTGCGATATTAGAAATCAATTTAAACTCAAGGAGTTTTTTAAAACAAATTCCATTGATATTATTTTTCATGCTGCTGCCTACAAACATGTGCCTTTAATGGAAAGTAATCCATATGAAGCCGTACATACAAATGTTTATGGTACAAAAAACCTTATGGATTTGGCTGTTACATACAATGTAGAAAAATTTGTGATGGTTTCTACCGATAAAGCTGTTAATCCAACAAATGTAATGGGTGCAACTAAGCGTATTACTGAAATGTACGCAAAATGTTTACACGAGAAGACAAAAACAAAGTTTATCACTACGCGTTTTGGCAATGTTCTAGGCTCAAATGGATCTGTTATTCCTCTATTTAAAAAACAAATTGAGCAAGGCGGACCGCTTACTGTTACGCATAAAGACATTACACGTTATTTTATGACCATACCAGAAGCATGTCAATTGGTTTTAGAAGCTGGCGCTATGGGAAAAGGTGGAGAAATTTTTGTTTTTGATATGGGTGAATCTGTTAAAATAGTTGATTTAGCGAAAAAAATGATTCAATTATCTGGTTATAATTACCCCAATGACATTGATATTGAATTTGTTGGATTACGACCTGGTGAAAAATTATATGAAGAACTATTAGGTGATAAAGAAAATACATTGCCAACGTATAATGATAAAATAATGATTGCCAAAGTGCATGATATTAATTGTGACTTGGTAATTTCTAAAATTAATATTTTGGCAAGCGTAAATGGACAAACAATAAAAGAAATAGTTTCGAAAATTAAAGAAATAGTTCCTGAATATATTTCAAAAAATTCTGATTTTGAAGCATTAGATTCGTAATTACTTCCTGTTCATTAAATAAACACCTAGTAATATCACAAAACCTGAAAATAACTGACTTAAAGTTAGATTTTCACCATCCAAAATACCCCAAAATACAGCAACAATTGGTATTAAATAGGTTACCGATGTAGAAAAAATTGGTGACGAAATTTGCACTAATTTATTAAAAAAGGTTTTAGCAATTGCAGTACCTATTATAGCGAGAATTATTACGTATAAAAATGATTTTAAAGCAATAGGTGTCCAAGAAAAAGTGGTGAAAAATGACGTGCTAGCTAAAACAAATACTGTAGGTATAAATGCAATAAGAAAAGTTGCAGTAGTTATGGCAAGAGGATTAACTGAATTTAAATGTTTTTTAATTATATTCACATTAAAAGCATAACCTAAGGACGCTAAAAGTATTCCCGAAGAATAAAAAATACTTTGTTTTATTTCTATAGAACTGCCATTTAATATTAACAAAATAGTACCAGTTAAACCAACTAACAAACCAATAATTTGATTTTTACGAAAAGAAAATCCGAAAAACAAAGCACCTACAATTAAAGCATTAAAAGGCGTGAATGAATTTAATATTGCTGCAACAGAACTGTCTAAATGTTTAATAGCAAATGAGAACAAAAATACAGGAATAAATGTACCAATAATGGAACTTATTGCAATATATTTCCAATCTTGCCTAGTAAGGTTATTAATGCTTTTAAAAGCAATTATCATTAAAAACAAAGCAGTTATTATTATACGAAAAGCACCAACTTGTATAGGTGTTAAACCAATAAGAGCATATTTCATTAATATAAATGAACTACCCCAAACTAATGAGAGCGAAATTAAATAAACCCATTTCAATTTTGAATTATCCATTTAAACGCCGTTTTAATTTGTTAGCAATATAAACACCTAAAAGAATTAACAAACCAGAAATGAATTGCCATTGTGTTACAGTTTCACCATCAAAATAGCCCCAAACTAGCGCAACTAAAGGAATTAAATAAGTGACTGATGATGCAAATACTGCAGATGATATATGCACTAATTTATTATATATTATCATCGCTAAAGCAGTTCCTATTGCAGCTTTAAAAATAATATACATTAATATTTTATGTTGTGATTCTGTACCAGTGTATGATTCCAAAAAGCCTGCAAAATACAATACAAACAAGGAAGGAATAAGTGTAATTAGAAAAGTTGCAGTTGTAATACTTAAAGCATCTAAATCGTTTAATTTTGTCATAATTAAATTTGAATTTAAAGCATAACCCATAGAAGAGAAAATCACCAATAATGAATAGATGTAAGTTCCATCGCCTTGATAAAAATCACCTGTAATAAAATATAAAATAACGCCTAGAAGACCAATTAACAACCCAAACACTTGGTTCTTTGTAAACTTTACATTAAACATTAAAAATCCCAACCATAATGTGTTTAAAGGCGTTAAGGAATTTAAAATTGATGTTACAGATACGCCAACCTTGCCTATAGCAATAGTAAACATAAATGACGGTATGAATGTAGAAAATAAGGCGATAATCAATAATGCTGAAAAATGTTTTTTACGGACTTTTTTTAACGATTTATAACCAAAAGGCAATAAGATTATTGCAGAAAATATCATTATCAAAGCACCAACTTGATAATCATTAAAGCTATCTTGAGTTGCTTTTTTAATTAAAAATAAAGATGTTCCCCAAATAAAAGCAAGTGATATTAAGAAAAACCACTTTAAATTTTTTGTTTCCATTGTAGATTTATATACCGCAAAAATCGTTTATTTTAATTAAAACAAGTAACTTTGTTATATAAAAAAAATTAAATTTTACATCATGAAAAAATATAGTATTTTATTTTTATTTATCATTTCTTTAGTATCTTTTTTTTCTTGTAAATCAGATACAACTACAAAAAATAATAAAATAATAACACATCAAAAAAGTGATCATTCAATTGCCAAACTTGAAAAAATGGAATTTCATATTAAAGGGATGACCTGTGAAATTGGATGCGCAAGATTAATCCAATCTAAATTATCAAAAAAAGATGGTGTAAAGTCAATAAAAGTTAGCTTTAAAGACAGTATAGGTAGAATTGAATATGATACAAACATCCTTTCCCAAAAAGATATCACATCATTTGTAGATGGTATTGCAGATGGCAACTTATATAAAGTGACAACTTCTAAAAAGGTAGAAAAATTCTCCAATATTAAATAGTTTTGAAAGCTGCTTTTAATTAAATTCAAATGGGTTTTTGAAATTTCTTAAATAAATCTTGTCTTTTATGATAAATATCAGTATTATTGTTAATTATTATACTATTAACTATTTAAACTTAACTAAAATGAAATTATTCAAATTATTATTAGCTTTAGCTGTACTAGGCTTACTAATGACTTCTTGTAAAGAAGCTAAAAACGCTGCAAATGCAGCAAAAGAGACAACTACAAAAGCAATTGACGCCACAAAAGATGCCGCTAACAAAACTGCTGATGCTACAAAAAAAGTTGCTGGTGATGTTAAAGATGCTGTAACTGGAAAAAAATGTGGAGCAGATTGTAAAAAAGCTTGTTGTGCAAAAGATGCTCACAAATGTGACGCAACTTGTAAAGAGAAAGGATGTACAGCTGCTCATAAATGTAGCGATGCTAAATGTAGTGCAGATTGTAAAGATGCTAAATGTACTAAATGTGCAGCTAAAAAAGCAGCTTGTAAAACGTCTTGTGCATCTAAAAAAGCATAATCAAAAAAATATTTTAATTATAAAAATCCCCATTATTGGGGGTTTTTTATGCACATTATTTTAAGATTAATCTATTAAGAATTATAATTGTAGTAATCTTAGTTTAGAGTATCTGCTTAATCTTATAAATAAAATAATTTTTATTT
>JAZGEV010000101.1:0-2762 GCA_036478895.1 Flavobacteriaceae bacterium
TGGATTGTGTCTTCAATATTATTTAGATACGCAATTGTTTGCCCACTTGAAACATATTGCTTACATTCTTTAACTTTAGATTTTAATTGCTCATCATTAAAAAAGGAGTGCGAATCGAAATCAAAAAAATCATCGGAAAAACTCATTCATTCTCCACAACAGAATAAGGTGAAAATTTATAAAAATTGGTAGTAAATCAGAAATATTATAATTCTAAATTTTAACTACTATAGTTAATTATTTGCCTGACAAAATAACATAAAAATCACAAATAATTAAAGAAGAAAATAATAAAATTACGGTTCTAACCTTAGAGTAGATAGAGATCAAGCTTTGAACAAGGCTATGTTAGAATATTTTAGTTAATATTAATAGCGTGAAAGATTAAGAGATGCAAATATTTTATTGGAAGTAGCATGAAACTCTATTAATGAATGAAATTCTTTCTTGAAGTTTTTCTCGATAATTTTTATAAGCTCATCTAAATGTACTTCGTAAAGTTTAACAACTTTTTTAAGTTCAACATCGTCAGTAGGAATTAAAACATTTTGAGGTTTATTTCTATTTGAGTAAAGAATATATTTTAATTTATAAATATTGTCTGTTTGAATAAAAGTTTCACCATCAATATCTGAAATTTCAAAGCTACCAAACAACTCTGATCCTTTAAGCAACGCTTTGCCAGGCATTTTAAGATTTTCGCAATTAGTTTCACCTATAAAATTGGAAGGGAAGCCTTTTAGCAATTTATCTTTTATTTTAGAAGTCCAAATATTTTCAAATTCAGTAATTGTCATAAAACATATTTAGGGTTTTGGTTAAAAACTAATTGGTTAAAGTTAACTATAATTTTGCTCCGCAGTATTTACAAAACTCTGCATCACTTTCGTGACCTTCCATACTACATTCTTTGCAAGCTTGTGTAGTAATAATTTTATAAGAGTTTTTCGTCATTTCAGAAGTTACAATTCCAGTTGGAACTGCAATAATTCCATAACCAAGAATCATAATGAATGCTGCAAGTGTTTGCCCTAAAGCGGTTTGTGGAGAAATATCTCCATAGCCAACGGTTGTAAGCGTAACTATTGCCCAATAAATACTACGAGGAATACTTGTGAATCCATTTTCTTCTCCCTCAATTATATACATCACGGAACCTAATATTACTACCGAAGTAAGGACAGCAAAAATAAAAATTGTAATTTTCTTTCTGCTTGATTTTAATGCATTCAATAGAGAATCGGCTGCACCAAGATATTGAACAAATTTTAAGACTCTAAAGACTCTAAGCACTCTTAATATTCTTACAACAGCAAAATATCTAGTGTTAGGGAAAAATAACCCAATGTACGTTGGGAGAATAGCAAACAAATCTACAATTCCGTAAAAGCTAAAAATATATTTTAACGGTTTACCAATTGTGTAAATTCTAAGAAAATACTCAAAAGTAAAAATAACAGTAAATGACCACTCTAACATTAAAAGCAATTCACCGTATTTTTCGTTTATACTTTTTACACTATCTAACATTACAACAATTACACTTAGTATAATTATTATTAGTAAAATTATGTCAAACAGTTTGCCAGCTTTAGTATCAGCTTCAAAAATAACTTCGTGAAGTTTTTCTTTTAATGTTAAAGGAACGTGTTGCTTGTCCATTTTTGTATTGTTAAAATAGTTTTAAAGTAAAAAAAAATCTTAGTAAAAGAATTTACTATTTTTACATCTCTTTTACACTAATTCAAATTATCATTCTATGACAAAAAATATTTTTATAACTCTTGTTTGCTTCTTGTTATCATTTCAAATTAATGCACAAGTAAACGTTGAAAAGTATAATGATGTATCGGACAAAATAGGTTCTTCTGGAAATATTTCTATTTATTTATCTTCAAAAACTGGCAACACAGATGTACAACAATTTGGTGCAGATGGGAGATTTAATTATAGTGGAAAAAACTTCTATACTTTTCTTGTTGGTAAAGGTGAATATGGATGGAATAAAGGCAAAGAATTTTCGAATAATGCTTTATTACATTTAAGATATATTAGAAACTTAAATGCAACTATTAACCCTGAAGTATTTGGACAAATTGATTACAATAAAAAAAGATTGCTTCTCTTTCGTTCACTAGTTGGTGGGGGAATACGTATTGCTTTGGTAAAAGATTCTTTATCAAATTTGGTTTTTGGTACTTCGTATATGTTTGAACATGAAAGCTTAAAGCTTAATGATATCAGTACTCATGCTAGCTTAACTAATTACCATAGGTGGAATAATTACTTAAGCTACTCAAATGACTTTTCTAAAAATGCAAGACTTTCAATTGTAGTTTATGCTCAACCAAGGTTTAGTGATTTTAATGATCTTAAAATTTTAAGTGAAAATCATCTTGGAGTTGTACTTACAAAAAAGTTTTCCCTCTCTATTAATTTTGCTTTAATGTATGATAGCAAACCGCCAGATGGAATTAAAAATTTAGATACAAATACAAAGGTGGGTTTTACTGTTAAGTTGTAATCTTTATTACTTATTCAATAAAATGAAAACAATTATTCTCGTATTTAAAACGTAATCAGTTTTTAGTTTAACCTTTTTGTCCTAGAATAAAAATAATTTAAGATATTTTATATTTTGATTGAATCTTTGTAATTTATTTTTATAAAAAATGCATTAATAATATTCAGCTAAAAACTGTGAAAAATATTTTAGAAGAAATTAAGAAACGTTATATTAGAAAATGGCTTGGCTATTATAT
>JAZGEV010000102.1:0-17202 GCA_036478895.1 Flavobacteriaceae bacterium
ATATATTCAATCAAAAACCAGGTGATAAAGTAATTGTTTCTGGACCTTATGGAGAATTCTTTATCAATCCAAGTGAATCAGAAATGCTTTATGTTGGTGGTGGAGCAGGAATGGCGCCAATGCGTTCGCACTTGTATCACTTATTCCGTACCTTAAAAACGGGCAGAAAAGTAACGTATTGGTATGGTGGACGTTCTAAAGCAGAATTATTCTACGTAGATCACTTTAGAGCTTTGGAAAAAGATTTCCCTAACTTTAAATTCTATATCGCTTTGTCAGATCCTGCTGAAGCTGATAACTGGAAAGTAAAAACAGATATAAATGATGAAGCTGGTGATGGTTTTGTTGGCTTTATTCACCAAGTGGTTATTGACCAATATTTATCGAAACACGAAGAGCCAGAAGACTTAGAATTATACTTCTGTGGACCACCATTAATGAACAACGCAGTTCAAAAAATGGGTGAAGACTTTGGAATGGCAGATGAGAATATCCGTTTTGATGACTTTGGAGGATAGTCTTCAGTTTGTAAAATAGACTTTTAGACGCAAGTCTACAAGAAAATAGATAAGGGTTTTACTTAATGTGAAACCCTTATTTTTATTTAGAGATTGTTTAGTTATAATTTTTACTATAAAAGACTATTTATCTTGTATTTTTGTAATAATATTAACTCACTAATTATGAAACATACATTCCTTTTCATATTGCTTATGTGTTTGTTATCATCTAATGCACAAGACGCTAAAAAAGTACTGTTTATTGGAAATAGCATTACATATTATAACAATATGCCACAAACTTTTGAAGCTATTGCAAATTCAAAAGGAGATGACACTAATGTTACTATGTACGCACCTGGTGGAACTGGGTTTATTCATCACGTTAATGATGCTAATGTTTGGCAAAAATTTAGAGATGAGGTTTGGGATTTTGTGGTGTTACAACCTGGCTCATCAGAATCTGTAGGACAATCTTCTACCATTGCACAAACACTTGTGCGAGCTGTAAGGCTAAAAGATTCTATTGTAAAATACAGTCCTTGTGCTAAAATCTTATATTACGAAATATCTTATGGTGTTTGGGGAAATACAGCTGCAAATTTACAGACTTACAATGCTACAATGGATATTATTAAAAGTAATAATGAAGTCTTAGCAGACGGAACCAATTTTTTTTTTGCACCAGTTGGAGAAGGTTTTAGAACCAAGTGGAATGACGATCAAACAGATATGCTTTGGGGTTCTACAGGAGATATTCATCCAAACGCTAAAGGTTCTTATATTGCTGCTTGTGTTTTTTATGCAGCAATTTTTCAAAAACCATCCTTAGGAACAACCGAAATTAGTTCTTTAAGCCAAGCAGATGCAACTGCCATTCAAACCCTTGCAGATAATACCGTTTTAAATAATTTACCAAACTGGCGAATTAATGTCTTTAATCAATTTACTGATTTTGAATACAATCAAAATGCAAGTCAAATTGCATTTACTGATTTATCTTTAAACACCAACTCACAAGAATGGAATTTTGGTGACGGTAATTCTTCTACGGCTTCAAATCCAACACATTTATATACTAGTCTTGGAGATTTTGATGTGACATTAACAACACATAAAGGCAATTGTATTGAAACCCTTACCAAAACAATTACAGTCTCTGTTCTTGGTGAAGCTGGTTTTAATATTACTGAAGATTGGACTATTTATCCTAATCCTACCTCAAAATATATTTATTTTGATAATATTAAAAATCAAGATTTAGTTACTATTTACAATAATTTAGGTCAAGTTGTAATTCAAAAAAATAAATTAGAAGATAGTAAACTAAATATATCTAATTTATCGAAAGGTATTTATCATCTTAGTATTAATAACAGTAAAGGTTATACTTTTATTAAAAAGTAATGTTTTTATAACTATATTATTTACCAAGCATCTTATCAAATGCTGTCGAGTTTTTAATATAAGCTTTTGTTAAATAAAATTCAATCAAAGTAAAAATAAATAATATACAATGCCAAGGACCATCAGTAAAAGCACCAATGATTTATTATTTGTTTGGTTCATTTAAATTTAAAGAGTTTTATAAATAATATAACATGCTTTGCATTACAAATGTAAGGATTCTTATTTACTATCAAATTAAACCGTTTTATTATTGATAAATATTAAAGAATAGCCTAACTTTTTGGTATCTTCGTTTTATAATAACTAATTATGTACAGCAAAAAAGTTACTTTTAAAAATAAAAACGGACAAATATTAACAGGTGAAATTGATTTGCCAATCGATAAAAAACCATTGAGTTATGCTTTGTTTGCCCATTTTTTTACAGGGAATAAAAATTTTACAGCAGTCAGAAATATATCAAGAGCTTTAACGCAAAATAACATTGCTGTAATGCGATTTGATTTTACAGGTTTAGGGAAAAGCGAAGGTAAATTTGAAGATTCTAATTTCACGAGTAATGTGGATGATCTCATCTCAGCGGCTAATTTTTTAACAGAAAATCATCAAGAACCAAAAATTATGATTGGGCATTCACTTGGTGGTGCAGCGGCAATTTTTGCTGCTGAAGCCATTGATTCTATAGAAACTGTTGCAACCATTGCAGCACCGTCAAACCCTAGTCACGTAGAACATTTGTTTGAAGAACATATAGACGACATAAAGGTTGACGGTGAAGCAACGTTTGATATTGCTGGTAGAAAATTTACCATAAAAAAGCAATTTCTTGAAGATATCCATTCCAAAGATTTACCCAAAATATTAAAAGATTTACGCAAACCTATTTTAGTCTTTCATTCACCACAAGATAAAGTTGTAGAGGTGAAAAATGCACGTGAAATTTATGCTGCAGCCCATCATCCAAAAAGTTTTATTTCTCTTGATGGCGCCAATCATTTACTTACCAATAAACAGGATTCTTATTATGTTGGCGAAGTCATTTCTAGTTGGGCAAATAGATATGTAAACCCAGATGAACCTGAAGAATTATCTACCGACAAATCTGTAGTCGTTAGAATAGGGCGAGAAAAATACACCACAGAAATTGTGGCAAGAACGCATTCTATTTTAGTTGACGAACCAAAAAAATATGGCGGTAAAGATGCTGGTATGAGTCCGTATGAATTACTAATGGCAAGTTTGGGTTCGTGTACAGCCATAACATTACGGATGTATGCCGATAAAAAAGAATGGGATTTGCGAGAAGTAAAAGTACATTTAGAACATTTTAAACAACACGCTAAAGACTCAGATTGTTGCGATAAAAACGAACCAAAAATTGATAAATTTATACGTGAAATAAAACTTAAAGGAAATTTAACTCCAGAGCAACAAGAGCGCTTAATACAAATTGCAAACCGTTGCCCTGTACATAGAACATTGGAAAATAAAATTGAAATAGAAACTAAATTACGATTAGGGTAAAAAAAGATTTAAGACCGCTTTGCTTTTAGAAACTAGACTTTAAGACTTAGGTATCATCTATTAATATAAAGTTAAATTATTTTTAAAACTTGACTTTGTCATTTTATTTCGCTAACTTTATGCATTATAACAGTCGATAAATTCAATTAAAACTGAACTTATCTTTGTGTTAGGCATCATTAAAAAATCGTAAATCAGAATTCAAGAAAAATTAAACTTATTGATGAATTATTTGCGAAACAAAAAACTTTATTTATATTTGCATACTAAATATAACGAATATTAAGTATGAGTTACTCTTTATCCTTTACTAAATCTATTTTAGTTGTCATTTTTATTTCTGATAAAATTAGACAAAAGCAATTCGAGTATTTATCTACTGCCGATATTTCTAAATATTTAAGCATTCCGAAACCAACTTTGGTAAAGATTTTACAAAACTTAAACCAAGCTAATATTATTGAGACTAAAGAAGGAAAGAACGGAGGAATACGATTAATGAAAGAGCCATCTAAAATTACAGTATTAGAAATCTTAGATGCAATGGAAAGAGGAAAGCCTTTATTCCAAACGAACTACAATATTTTAGCAGATGCAAAAAGACCTAATAATGCTCAGAAATCAATTAAAAATGTTTTAACTAATGCTGAAAACCAACTAAAAAATGAATTGTCTATTAAAACTATTGAAGACATTTTAATAGAAATGAATGGCTAAATTTTTTAGACTAACTAAATATACGAAATATAACGTAAAAAATAATATGAACTTTTCTAAATTCTTTTCTAACCTTCAAGAAGCACCTTGGTATCGCGACTTTCTAAATCCCGTTATTGATGAAGCAGGTAATAGTGGTAAATTATTAGACATTGGTACAGGTTCAGGTAAATTAATTCAAATACTATCTGTAGAAAAAAATATTGAATGTATTGGGGTTGATACTAATAATGAGATGCTGAAAGAGGCAAAAGTAAAGTTAAATAACGAAAGTATTCAATTAGTAAAAATTGAAACTAATCAAAAGTTACCCTTTGAAAATAATAGTTTTGATTGCATAACAATTTGCAGTGTTCTTTTCCATTTAAAAAATGAAGATATTGATTTAATGCTCAAAGATGCACAAGGATTACTAAAAGAGAATGGAAAAATAGTCATCTTGACACCAACAGGAAAAGGTAATATTCTAAACCTGTCAAAAAGCTATTTTTCAATTAAAAATTTAGGTATTTACGTATGGTATTCAGCTACAAAAAACCGTGCTAAAATTTGGACAGCTACTAAATATCTTGAAGAATATGCAAGTAAGAATAAATTAAAATATAAGTCGAAAATCGTAATGAGTGACTTTGCACAATTAGAAATACTAAGCTAAAACAATATATATAACAATTAAAAACAAAAAAATATGAAACATTTAATCATTTACACACATTTAAATCCAGCAAGTTTTTCAAAAGCTATTGCGGATCAAGTAGAAAAAATATCAAAATTTAGTTTCTTGGGCAGACCATTTAACTTTTGTATACCCAATGTGGTGGGGACAAATGCCAGCTATGCTAAAAGGTTTTATTGACCGTGTTTTCTCAAACGGATATGCTTTTTCGTACAGTAAAGAAGGAGTGCCAAGTGGTTTACTTAACGGAAAAACAGCTCAATTGTATGTTTGTACAGGAACACCAAATGAAATATACGAACAAACTCATATGCATAAATCTCAAGAAAGAGTGATTAGTGAAGGTGTGTTTGGCTTTTGTGGTATTGATGCTAAAATGACATTTTTCGGAAATGTAGCTATGGGAACTGATGAATTAAGAAAAGGATATTTAAACAGTATTAAATAAAAATTATGGAACCAAATATATTATTAATAGGCAAAAATTTATCTACTTTAGATATACTTTGTCAAGAGTTAAAAAAATTTGATAGAAAAGTATTTTACGCCAATTCTGAAGAACTTATTGAATCTAATCTTAAAAACAATTCTATAGATTTGATAAGTGTAGGTGCAGGATTGCCAGATGATGTTTCAGAGCGATTTGTAAATTTTATTAAGAAAATTGCACCAGAAACACCAATACATATTATGAAAAGAATACCTGGAATGACACCCTATTCTCAAATAGATTTCACAAATGAAAAAGCCGTAATGTTGAGAATGATTAATGCCAGAAAGTAAACTTTATGAAACGAACACTTTATTTAGCAACCTTATTATTAATTGTTATGGAAACAAATGGACAGAATATTAGCAGTTTAAAACTGATTTAGCAATTCATTATATTGTAAAATATCCAAAATTATATACCAATGGAGATGCAAAAAAATATCCTTTAATTATAAGCCTTCACGGGCACGGAAGCAATGAAAAAGATCTGATGGGTCTAGCGTCATATTTTTCTGAAGATATGTTTTGGGTAAGTGGTAGAGGACCTCAAACTTATGGCAACAATGCTTTTGATTGGTATGAATTACCACCAAATCCAACTAAAATTGCAGCTATATTAAAACAGGTTAATATTTTTATAGGAGAACTAAAATTGAAATATCCAATAGATACCAATAATGTGTATTTAATGGGTTTTAGTCAAGGGAGTATGATTTCGCTTTCTTATGTTATAGCTTTTCCAAATAGTATTTCTGGTGCAGTTTCACAATCTGGAGCACTTCCATCCGATATAGGTTTAGAAATCGATAAAAAAGGTCTTGAAAATAAAGCCATTATGATAACACACGGCTCAGAAGATATGATGATGCCTATAGAAAGAGGTAGGCAATCTGGTGAATTTTTAAAAAAGTATAAAGCAGATGTTACTTTTAAAGAATTTAAAATGGGACATACTATTAATAATGAATCAATAACGGAAGTAAAAAAATGGTTACATTTAGAACTTCAAAAACCAAAAAGACAATGAGATATCAAGAAAGTTTAAAAAGATTAAAAGAAGGAAATGAAAGGTTTGTAAAAGACCTTTTAGATGGCAAGCTACAAGACAGTTCAAGAAGAAATTCTTTAGTTGGAGGGCAAGAACCTTACGCTATTATTTTGGGTTGTGCAGACAGTAGAGTTGTGCCAGAGTTGGCTTTTGATACAGGATTAGGAGAATTATTTACAGTAAGAGTTGCAGGAAATATTGCTAATACATCTTCAATTGCAAGTATTGAATATGCTGTTGCTCATTGCGGTACAAAATTAATCGTAGTTCTTGGACATCAAAGCTGTGGAGCAGTTACCGCATCAGTTACAGGTGGAGATAATGGTGCCAATTTGAACCACTTATTAGAACATATTAAACCTGCAATAAAGAAATCTAAAAAAGAAGCAAGTATAAATGAAGTTGTCAAAATTAATGCTGAGTTAACTGCAATAGAATTGTTAGATAAATCCTCAATTATTAAAGATGCTGTAGATTCAGGAGAAGTAAAAATTGTGTCAGCATATTATCATTTAAATACAGGTGAAGTAGAATTTTTAAACTAAAACATTATGTACACAGGTAAACGATACCCGCATTAACCTATCAATTGCGATTACCTAAACCTTGGGAACATTCAGATAAAGTGGAAGTATTATTAAGAAAAGAAGGAAATGTACATCACGAGACAGACCATTTTGAAAATCTAAAACCATATATTACCACAGAAGAGTATAATTACTTAATGACCAAAGGGAATAAAGCTTCTCACTTATTAAGTTTACAATCAAAAGCAATTTTAAAACTTAAACAAGGTGGGCAAATTGAAGATTTTAGACATATGGAATTGGAAAAATTACTTGGAGAATTTTACACATTACAGGGAAAGTCTGAACGGATTAAAAACTTTCCTTTTCCAAGACAATACGCAACAGTTAATTATCTTTTTGTATGGATATTTCTTATATTATTACCCTTTGGTATGTTGAATGTGTTTAATGATGCAGTTACTAATCTAAGCTCTGGATGGTTAGTTTTCCTATTCACTTTATTAGTATCTTGGGTATTTATTTTGATGGAAATGGTTGGTGATTATTCTGAAAACCCATTTGAAGGTCTTTATAATGATGTTCCAATATCAACAATGGCAAGGTCAATAGAAATTGACATTAGACAAATGTTAGACGAAACAGACATTCCTAAACCTTTAGAGCCAGTTGGTGAATATGGTATTGTTCTATAATTAAATATCAGAAAACGACTTCTGAAAAATAATGGAGTAAGACAACGAATGGCTAAGAAAGTGAAAACCTTAAAGTTTGTGTTTTTTTGTATTTTTGTGCTAAACCGAAAAGTAGTACATTTTTATCGCCACTTCTCATACATAAAACGTTTTAATCAACAAAGTTCTCCAATACAGGCTAACTATATTCAAGATTCAACGGGATAATTTAGTCAAAACATTCTCATTAAAACCCTTAAATTACCTCAAATATTTTTCCATGTAAAGGTCGTACAACGCCTTTTAATTCCATATTTAATAGCACACTAGAAACGCGGTAAATGGGTAAATTACAATGCAAAGCTATTATATCTAACGCTTGTTTTCCTTCTTTGAGTAAGTAGTTATAAAGTAATGTTTCTGTATCGTCTAGTTCTACAAATAATTGTTTTTGAATAGCGTTTGGTTTGGATTGCTCCCAATTTAATATATACGCCAAATCTTTAGCAGATTGTAATAAAGCTGCTTTATTGGTTTTTATTAAATTATTACAACCTTTACTGTATAAATCGGTTACTCTGCCTGGTAAAGCAAACACGTCTCTGTTGTAAGAATTTGCAATATCTGCCGTAATTAATGAGCCGCCTTTGTCAGCAGATTCAATAACTATAGTTGCTTTAGAAATCCCAGCAACAATTCTGTTTCGTTTTACAAAATTATTTCGTTCTGGCGTTGTACCACTCCAAAAATCGGTTAATAAACCACCGTTTTCTTGCATTTTTGTAGCTTCTTTTTGATGTCTGCTTGGGTAAACACGATCCAAACCGTGCGCTAAAACAGCCACTGTTTGTAAATTGTGTTCCAAAGCCAGTTGATGTGTGTAAATATCCACGCCATACGCCAAACCACTAACAATTAACGGGTTGTATTGCGCTAAATCTGCAATAAACTGCTTTAAAAAAGTCTTACCATAATTGGTGATATTTCTTGTGCCAACAATACTTATAATGCGTTGTTGCTTAAAACTAATGTTTCCCTTTTGAAAAATAACAATTGGGCTATCAATACCATGTCTTAACCTTTCAGGATAATCAGCATCTAAAAAAGAAGAAACTTTGATGTTGTTTTTTTGAATGAATTCAATTTCTTTTTCGGCTTGTTTTAAAAGTGTTTTGTCTTTTAATCCTTTTAATTTATAAGTTCCTACGCCATCAATTTTTAATAAATTACTTGCCTTTTCTTCAAAAACAGCTTGTGCATTGCCACAATGTTTCATTAATTTCTTAGCATTTATATCTCCAATGCCCGAAGCTTTTTGAAGTGCTAATAAATATAAAAGTTCTTGATTTTCCATAAATAACGTGGTTGGAATTATTTATCTGGATTAAATTTTAATGAAATATAAACAGGAAAATGATCGCTAATACCGCCTTTGTACCATCTTCCACGATAAGTTCTAAATGGATCCTCAATATATTTACCAAACTTATCCTTTAAAAAATGTTTGCAATAAATATTGGCATGTTTAAAAGTGTGTTTGTTCTCTTTTAAAAAATTCTTAGAAAAAATGATCTGATCAAACAAATACCAATCGCCTTGATGTGTGGATGTTCCCATACCTTTATCGTGAAGTGATTCCATTGGATTGTAGAACGCATCGGTAACCAAAACTTCTTTGATACTTTTATTGGTTGGGTTGTCGTTAAAATCACCCATAATAATAATTTTTGGATTTTCGGTTTCCTTAGCTATGTCTGCAATTACTTTTTGAACCAAATGGGCTGCTTTAATCCTTTTATGTTCAGAAAACTCGGTGCCAGATCGTCTAGAAGACCAATGATTTACAATAAAATACATCAATTCGCCATTCAAATTTCCTTTAACTAAAAGCACATCTCTGGTGTGATCTTTATTTCCTTTATCATCCATAAAATGTAGAGGATAAGGTGTGCTTTCTAAAAACTCAAAATATTTTTTTCGGTATAAAAAAGCGACTTCTATACCGCGTTCATCGGGAGAATCATAATGTACAATACCGTAGTTTGCGTTTACTAAATATTTATTTTGAATTAAATCGGTTACTACATCAAAATTTTCGACCTCAGCAATTCCTAGAATTACAGGCGCTCTATGTGCAAAATCATCGCCAATGGAAGAAATAGCTCTTGCCAATCGTTTAATTTTTTTTTTATAGCGTCTTGGTGTCCATTTCTTTTTTCCGTCTGGTGTAAAATCATCATCCAAAGTGCCTGGATCATCTATGGTGTCAAATAAATTTTCTAGATTGTAAAAAGCTATGGTAAATATGTTGTTTTTTGGTTTTATTACTTCCAAAATAGTGTGCGTTTTAATGATTAGATACTAAATATACAAAAATAATTACAGTGTTTTTTGCACCACTTCAAATACTTGATTGCCTTCACATTTTAAGGTTTTATGTGGATATTTTAAAATTAAGGCATAATCATGTGTTGCCATAACAATACTTTTACCATTTTGATGGATTTCGTGTAACACATCCATAATTTCCATAGATGTTTTTGGGTCTAGATTTCCTGTTGGTTCATCGGCAAGAATAAGATCTGGATCGTTTAATAAAGCACGCGCAATTGCCACACGTTGTTGCTCGCCACCCGATAATTGAAACGGCATTTTATCTATACTTGTAATAATGCCCACTTTATCCAAAACTTCATTTATTTTAGCTTTAATTTTAGCTTTATCTATCCAGCCAGTTGCTCTTAGAACAAAGCGTAAATTTTCAAACACATTACGGTCATTTAATAATTTGAAATCCTGAAAAACAACGCCAATTTTTCGTCTTAAAGACGGAATTTCTTTTTGTTTTAAGGCTTTTAAATTATAGCCTACTATTTTTCCTGTACCTTCTTGCAAAGGCAAATCGGCATATAAGGTTTTCATTAAACTACTTTTTCCACTGCCTGTTTTTCCTATTAAATAGATGAATTCGCCTTTTTGAATTTCAATCGTTAAGTTTTCTAGTATCAAACGTTCGCGTTGATAAATAAAAGCATTGGTTAAATGTAAAATAGTTTCTTCCATTATAATTTTGTTGTTCTACAAATATACATGAAAAAGATAAAAGAGAATTATAAACTTGTATTCAGCTAGTGCAAATTCACACTTAAATAAAAAAGGTCTATTTTTTAAAAGGAAATCATATTATTTATAGAAACTGTGATTATAAACAAATGTCTTTTCTCTGGCAGCAAGAACTTAAGAAACACCATATAGTTTCCTATTATAACATGTGTGATATTTAAAATGTATCTAGTTTTCCACCTTATTATTGATCCTGTTATAAAAATCATACAATATAAAAATCGGAGATTAATCTATAACATTACTTTTCAATGCTCTACGCTAAGCCTTGGGTCTTGATTCTAAAAGCGAAGTAGCCTGTGTTGAATTTATTTCAGAAGTCTTTTCTCTTTTATCAGACGCTACAGATTAATATTAATAACATTGTGAACAATTCAAAATATATTTATCCGTTATAAACCGAAGTATCCTTACATTTGACTATCAATATACTATTATATGAATACAATTAAAACACTTGTTATTGCCCTAGTAATTTTGTTTACAAACACTTTGTTTGCACAAAAAACGGCAGTTTACACCAACACTTTGGTCGATTATAATCACGCTATAGAATTATATCAAAATAGGGATTATATGGCATCGCAACAGCTTTTTAAAAAGGTTAGAAATCAATTTGATGATTTTTCGGAAAAAAAAGCGACCTGTGATTATTACATTGCGTTCTCTGCGTTACACTTAGGTGACAGAAATGGCGATGGTTTAATGAAAGAATTTGTAGAGAATTATCCTACAAGTACTAAGCAAAATGACGCGTATCGTGATGTGAGTAATTATTATTACGATTATGGAAAGTATAACGATGCTTTAAAATGGTTTCCATATGTAGATGCTAAAGGTTTA
Organism: Flavobacteriaceae bacterium; assembly: GCA_036478895.1. Classification (GTDB taxonomy): domain Bacteria; phylum Bacteroidota; class Bacteroidia; order Flavobacteriales; family Flavobacteriaceae; genus S010-17. The sequence goes on from JAZGEV010000102.1 coordinate 11,535, forward strand.
ACCACATCGCAAGAAGAAGATTTTAATTTTAAATACGGCTATTCATTATTTAGCGTCAAGCAATATAAAAAAGCTAAAAATTATTTAGCCCCATTATTGGAATCTCCAAAATATGGTACAATGGCTAAGTATTATTACGGTTTTATGGCGTATCAAAATGACGATTATGATAATGCCGATAAATATTTAGGCGAAGTAGAAAATACAGGTTTAGGAAAAGATGTGCCTTATTTTAAAGCCAATATTAAATTTAAAGTCGGAAAATTTCAAGAAGCAATTGATATTGCAGAACCTTTTTTACAGAATGCTAATCGCAAACAAAAATCGGATGTTTCAAAAATAATTGGGGAAAGTTATTTTAACCTAAAACAATATGACAAAGCCATTCCGTTTTTAAAACAATACAAAGGCTTTAGAGGTAAATGGAACAATACCGATTATTATCAACTAGGTTATGCCTATTACAAACAAAACGATTTTGAAAATGCCATTTCGTGGTTTAATAAAATCATTAGTACAAAAAGTGCTGTAGCGCAAAATGCTTCCTATCACTTGGCAGAATGTTATGTTAAAAGTGGCAAAAAACAAGAGGCTTTAAACGCTTTTAAAAACGCGTTGAATATGGATTATGATAATGATATCAAGAAAAATGCGTGGTTGAATTATGCAAAATTAAGTTATGAAATTGGGAATTCATTAAAAAGTGTGCCCGATGTTTTAACTGAATACCTAGATAAGTATCCAAAATCGGTTCATAAAGAAGAAATAAATGATTTATTAGTGAGTTCTTATGTCACCTCAAAAGATTACACAGGTGCAATGGCTTTACTAAAAAATAAAAACGATAAAACGTCTAAAGAAATTTATCAAAAAGTGGCTTTTTATAGCGCAATACAAGCTTTTAATGATACAAAATACACCAAGGCTAATGAACTTTTACTTAAATCATTAAATAAAAATGAAAATGCTACAATCACTGCAAGAGCAACCTATTGGAAAGCAGAAACCGATTACAGAACCACTAATTATACAAACGCTTTACAAGGTTTTAATTCGTTTTTAAACATGCCAAGTGCCAGTACAACAGAAGAATTTAAAGATGTAGATTACAATATAGCTTATGTGAATTTTAAACTAAAAAAATATGCAGAAGCAATTGGGTCTTTTAAAAAATACACAGCATCACATACCGAAAAAACAGCAGCTTTAAAAGACAGCTATTTACGCTTGGGCGATAGTTATTTTGTAACAAGTGATTATAATAATGCTATGACAGCTTACGATGTTGTGATTTCAAATGGTGGAAGACATCAAGATTATGCACATTTTCAAAAAGCGATAAGTTATGGCTTTGTGGGTAATAATCCCGAAAAAATAAAATCACTCACCTCTTTTTTACAAAATTACAAAACGTCAAAATTACGTGATGAAGCATACTATTCATTAGGATCGGCTTATCTAAAAACAAACGATGATCAACAAGCTTTAGATGCTTTTGAACAAGTTGTAAAATTTAGAAAAAGTAAATTAAAACCAAAAGCATTACTTAAACAAGGTTTAATATATTTTAATTCAAATCGTGGTGAAGAGGCTTTGGTAAAGTATAAAAAATTGGTTAAAAATTTCTCCAAAACTCCCGAAGCCAAACAAGCCGTTAATAATGCGCGTCAAATATATATTAACTTAGGTCGTGTGGATGAATATGCTACTTGGGTACAAGGCATCGATTTTGTAAGTGTAAGCGATACGGAGTTGGATAATACGATGTTTGAATCGGCAGATATTCAATATCAACAAAATAATAAAACCAAAGCCATACGAGGTTTTAAAAAATACCTAGCACGTTTTCCAAACGGAATTCACGCTTTAAACGTTAATTTTTATTTAGCCGAATTGTTTTATAGTGATTCAAAATTTGAAGAAACAAAACCATATTATTCTTATATAATTAATCAAGATACCAATGAATATACCGAGCAAGCATTAACACGTTTGTCACAAGTATTGCTTAAAAATAAAGATTGGGAAACTGCTTTTCCTATACTTAAACGCTTAGAAGCCGAAGCGGTTAACGAAGAAAATATCTTGTATGCGCAAAGTAATTTAATGAAAGGTAATTACCATTTAGAAAAATATAATGATGCTGTGGCTTACGCCGAAAAAATATTACAGAGTACCAATTTAGAAACCAGAATAAAAACCGATGCAAAAATTATCATTGCTCGTTCGGCTATAAAAACAAACGATTTAGCTAAAGCTAAAACAGCATATGCAGAGGTTGGTTTAATTGCGCAAGGTGAGTTAAAAGCAGAAGCGGTTTATTACGATGCTTTCTTTAAAAACAGTGAATCAAATCACCTAGAATCAAATAACGTGATTAAACAAATGGGGAAAGATTATCCTAGTTATAAAGTTTGGATTGTAAAAGCGTATGTGATTATGGGTAAAAATTTCTATGCTCTAAAAGATCCTTTCCAAGCAACTTATGTCCTAGAAGCCATTGTGAAAAATTATAAAGGAAAAAATAAACATAAAGAAGCTGTTGCTGAGGCTGAAGCCGAATTATTAAAAATAAAAGCAACCGAAGCCAAAACGAATGCTTCTGTGGTTCCGGAATAGTTGTTGGTTGTTGGTTTGGGGTTTAAAATAAAAAACAAAATTATAAAAAAGATGAATAAATACATAGTTTTAATACTAATGATGATAATGAGTTTTTCTCTCTTTTCGCAAGAAGTGAAGAAAGATACTATTGATACCGAAGAAATTAATATCATCAAAGCTTATACGCCAAAAATTAAAGATGCTTTTAAGGTTAAAAAAGAACCGCAAGCTGGCGATGATGAAATTAACAACAAAAAAAGTGTTGAGTATTCTATTAATTCCGTGCCTGTTGCTTCTACATTTACACCTGCAAAAGGTAAAGCAAAAGGTGTTGCTCGTAAAACAAAAGAGCACGTTTATGATAATTTTGCAAGCGTTGGTTTTGGAAATTATACCACACCAAAAATAGAATTATTTTTAAACAGCTCATCTACTAGAGATAATAATTTTGGTGCTTTGGTGAATTTTCATAGCTCCAAAGGCAATGTGAAAGATGCAGTTTTAAACAGTAACTTTATGAAAGGTGATTTGGATGTTTTTTATAAAAATTCATCACGAGATATGGATTGGAAAGTAAATGCTGGCTATAATTACCAACAACAAAACTGGTATGGATTGCCTGTTGGAAATGTTTTAACTCAAACACAAATTGATGCCATAGATGAAAAACAAGTGTACAACGGTTTTAATTTTGGTGGAAATATAGATTATTACGATGCCTTTTTTAAAGGAGCTAAAGCCGATATTTCTGTTTTTACAGACAGTTATAAAAGCGCAGAATTACATTTCTTAGCAACACCTAAATTTCAATTTCCAATATCTACAGAATGGTTGGATACCAATTTTAGAGTGGAATATATTTCGGGGAAAATGGCACAAGATTACCTTACAAATACTGAAAAAAAATATGGTTTTTATAATTTAGGTTTCACGCCAAATTTTAAAATATTAAGAGACGATTTAACCATAAATTTGGGTGCTAATTTAGTCTATAGTGGCGCAACTCAAAATGGCGATAAAAGTCAATTTTTTATCTATCCAAATGTTTTAGCTTCTTATGAATTAATACAAGATGTTATAACTGTTTATGCTAATGTTACTGGTGATTTACAGCAACATAGTTATAAAAATATTGTGGCAATTAATCCGTTTGTTTCACCAACATTATCTATTGGTAGAACCAATGAAAAATACAATGCAAAATTAGGTACAAAAGGAAAATTAACCTCTAGTGTTTCGTTTAATATTCACGCGTCTTATAAAGATGAAAATGCTAAACCTTTATTTACTTTAAATGAAGATTTAACAAATACAGTAACACCAAATAATTACCAATACGCCAATTCCTTTGGACTTGTTTATGATAATGTAAAAACATTGGGCTTTTTTGGCGAATTAACGCTTGATATATCAAAAGAATTAAGTTTAGGCGGTCATGCAAATTTCAATACTTATACTACAGAATTTCAAAATGAAGCGTGGAATTTACCTGCTTTAAAAGCGTCTGTTTTTGGTAATTACAATACTAATAAATTAGCTATTGGAGCCAACCTATTTTATGTAGGTGATCGCAAAGACCAATATAAAGATAATAGTGCTTTTGTACCTGTTTTAAATGAAATTACAGCAAAAAGCTATGTGGATTTAAATTTAAATTTAGGTTATAATTTTTCCAATAGATTAACCGCTTTTATTAATGGAAACAATTTATTAAGTAGCAATTACGATAAATTTACCAACTATAAATCACAAGGTATTCAGGTTTTAGGTGGAATTAAATATAAGTTTGATTTGTAGAGGAAGTTTTCTAATTATAAATTAATAGTATAAAAAACAAGACCTACTAGGTTTTAAACCTAGTGGTCTATTAAAATCCATAAAAATAGTATATATCGCCATTTGTTATTATAGTACTTGCAGTTAGTGCAGTACTTGTTGGATCGTTTGTAGAGAACCAAGAATAATTTTGATAATTATCTATATTGGTTACGTCAATATCTGAAATGTAATGATCATTGATAGATGTACAAAAGTAGCGATCAATTGGGTTTATTGCAAAGCTAAATTGAACTATAAAAGAAATGATAAGTGTAGAGGTTTAATTAGTATTTGTTGTATCAAATAACCACAACCTCATCATCATTCAACAATTCTAAATTACTAAAACGTAAGAGTAATTGAACCACAGCTAAGGTGTCTTTTTCGCAATATTTTACAATGCGTTTTAGGTTTTTTTCTTTGTAATAAACCTCAGCAACTTGTGAGCCATCAATATCATCTTTTGGTGATGGAATTCCTAAAATATTGGTTAGTAAACTTAGCGATGTATAATGCTTGTAATCGCCAAATTTCCATAATTCTAAGGTGTCTAAATGGGCAACTTCCCAAGGTTTTTTGCCAAATAAATTGAGTTTTTCTGGTAAGGTTATTTGGTTTATAATCATTCTACGAGCAATGTATGGAAAATCGAATTCTTTACCATTATGTGCGCAAAGTAAGTGTTTTGGTGCTGAAAAATGCTCGGTTAATAAACCTTTAAAATCAAGGAGTAGTTGTTTTTCAGTAGTACTTGCAAATGATTTTACTCTAAAACTACGGTTTTTTTCATAAGACGAGAAAAAACCAACCGAGATACATATTATTTTACCAAATTCTGCCCAAATTCCTGCACGTTCGTAAAATTCACTTGGTGTAAAATCTTCTTTGCGTTGGTAATGTGTTTTCTTGGCAAACAATGCTTGCATTTCATTGGATAAATCTGAGAAATTTTCTTTTTCAGGTACCGTTTCTATGTCTAAAAATAGGATGTTTTCAGGTTTGGTTTTGTTTAGCATTTTTTTAATTTAGATACTAAAATACGAAAATTATTTTTTAGACGCTTCGTTGTGTCTTCTCAGAGTGACAAAAAATATTAAACCATTCTCGACTTCGCTCGAATTGACTGGATATGCTTTTTAAATTTATTCTACAATAGAATATCAGTTCGAGCGGAGTCGAGAACTAGTAAACTATATACACTCTTGTAAAAACCATTCTCGACTTCGCTCGAATTGACAGTATAGACTTT
>JAZGEV010000103.1:0-20361 GCA_036478895.1 Flavobacteriaceae bacterium
TTTGGTGAAATGGGCTATTTTGGTTTGATTTATCCTGAGCAATATGGCGGCATGGACTTAGATTTATTTTATACCGTTATTTTCTTAGAAGAATTACAAAAAGTGAATTCCGGTGGATTCGCTGCAGCAATGTGGGCACATACTTATTTAGCAATGACACATCTTAACAAAGAAGGTAGTGACACTATTAAAAAAGAATACCTTACTGCAAGTATCTCCGGTGAGAAAATTGGCTGCCTATGTATTACAGAACCATTTGGTGGATCCGATGTGGCTGGTATGCGAACAACTGCACTTAAAAAAGGAGACACTTTTGTAATTAATGGATCCAAAACGTTTATTACAAATGGTGTTTATAGTGATTATTTAATCGTTGCAGCAAAAACTAAACCATCAGAAAAGCATAAAGGTATAAGTATTTTTATAATTGATAGAAATACGCCTGGCATAACATCAACCAAATTAGATAAATTAGGATGGCGCGCATCAGATACAGCTGAAATTGCATTTGATAATGTCATTATTCCATCAAGTAATTTAATGGGTGAAGAAAATGAAGGCTTTGGCTATTTAATGCAGCATTTTGCTTTAGAAAGGTTAATTATGGCAATTAATGCACACGCAAGAGCAGAATTTGCATTAAATTATACCTTAATATATATGAACGAAAGAAAGGCCTTTGGAAAAACAATTAATAGCTTTCAAGTATTACGTCATAAAATAGCAGAAATGGCAAGTGAAGTTGAGCAATGCAAAACGTTTAATTACATGGTTGCATCAAAATTGAATAATAACACCTATGCTGTTAAAGAAGCAACAATGTCAAAATTACTTAGCACTAAAATGGCAGATTCAGTAATTTATGATTGTCTTCAAATCTTAGGTGGTTATGGCTATATGGAGGATTTTCCTTTAGCACGTTTACTAAGAGATAGTAGGATTGGGCCTATTGGTGGCGGAACTTCAGAAATTTTAAAAGAAGTACTTGCAAAATTAATTATTGATAAAAAAACGTATACTAAAAAAGTGTAATTATTTATTAAAAATTTATCTTATAAACATTTTTTATTATTTGTTAATAAAAATTATTTATTTATTTTTTCAATCTATAATTTATCGTATATTTGTCGCTTATAAATAATTATTTAACATAAATTAACAAATGAAAAGAATTTTACTATTTGGTCTTCTAATGATAATTGGAGCAACAGCTTTTGCTCAGGACCTACCGACTAATGCTGAACCGGGAAAATGTTATGTACGTTGTACAACTCCTGATGTTTGGAAAAATGAAACGATCACAGTACAAACAGCTGCGCCGTATACAGTGTTAAAAGCACACGGCCCTGAATACAGTACTGAAGAATTTACTGTTGAGACACAAGCTGCATCTTCTAGATTAGAGGTTGTACCTGCTCAATTTAAATCATCTACTCAAACGCTTGTTGTTCAAGATGCATCTTCTAGATTAGAAGTAGTTCCTGGAAGAACTTCATCAGAAAAAGAAACAATTGTAGTACAAGATGCTTCTTCTAGATTAGAAGTAGTTCCTGCTCAATTTGAAACTCAAACTGTTCAAGTAATTGTTCAAGCAGCTTCTTCTAGAACTGAAGTAGTTCCTGCAAAGTATGAAACAAAAACTGAAACAATAATTGTTCAAGCAGCTTCTTCTAGATTAGAAGTAGTACCTGCTCAATTTGAAACAAGGTCTGAATCAATTGTAACTACTCCTGCATCTTCTAGATTAGAAGTAGTACCTGCTCAATTTGAAACAAGAAAAGAAACTATGACAGTAAACCCTGCTTCTTCTAGATTAGAAGTAGTACCTGCTCAATATAAAACTGAAACTGAAACTATCGTTATTCAAGATGCTTCTTCTAGATTAGAAGTTGTTCCTGCTCAGTTTGAAAATCAAAAAGTTCAATTCATATCACAACCAGCTGGTTCAAGATTAGAAGTAATTCCTGCTCAATTTAAAAATGAGACTATTACTGTTGTAGTACAAGATGCTTCTTCTAGATTAGAAGTTGTTCCTGCAAGATTTGAAAACAAAACAATTTCTCTTGTTATTCAAGATGCTTCTTCTAGATTAGAAGTAGTACCTGCACAATGGAAAACTGAAACTATGTCAGTTGCTGGTGATGCTTCATCAAGATTACAAGTTGTACCTGGTACAACTACTACTGAATCTGAAACTGTTGTTGTTCAAGATGCTTCTTCTAGATTAGAAGTGATTCCAGCTCAATTTGAAACTCAATCTGTAAGTGTAGTTGTTCAAGCGGCTTCTTCTAGATTAGAAGTAATTCCAGCTCAATTTGAAACAAGATCTGAAACTGTTGTTGTTACTCCTGCTTCTTCTAGATTAGAAGTAGTACCTGCTCAATGGGGAACTGAAACTATGACATATACAAGAGGCGGTACTGCAAGCTCATTAAGAGTTGTTCCTGCTGAATTTAACAATACTTCTCAAACTATTGTTACTAAAAACGCATCTGCAAGATGGGTAATGGGAGATAAAGCTCCAGATTGTGAAGATACTGACCCTAATGCTTGTAGAGTATGGTGTTACAGAAATGTACCTGAGCAATCAGTTACTGTATCTGTTCGTGAATTAGCAAAACCTGCTGTTGCTGTTTCTGTACCATGTAATGGTGGTGGATCTGGTAATGGAGATTGTACACAAACTGGTACTTACACTAAAAGAGTATTAGTTAAACCTGCAACTACACGTTCAATTGCTATACCTGCAATTACTAAAACTGTTCAAAAAAGAGTAATGGTTAAGCCTGCAACGACTCGTTCTATTGCAATACCATCTATCACTAAAACTGTTCAAAAAAGAGTAATGGTTAAACCTGCAACGACTCGTTCTATTGCAATCCCTGCTCAAACGCAAACAATAAGAAGATCAGTTACTTCTGCTGCAACAACTAAATCTATTGCAGTTGCTGCAAAATCTAGAACTTATCAAAAACAAGTAATGGTTAGTCCAGCAACGACTCGTTCTATTGCAATTCCTGCAATTACTAAGAACTATACTACTACAGTAATGTCTGCTCCTGCTACTACTAGATCAATTGCAATTCCTGCAATAACTAAGAACTTTACTACTACTGTAATGTCTTCTCCTGCTACTACTAGATCAATTGCAATTCCTGCTCAAACAAGAACTGTTGATAAGAGAGTAATGGTTAAGCCAGCTACGACTCGTTCTATTGCAATTCCTGCAATTACTAAAACGTTCCAAAAAACAGTAATGTCTTCACCAGCAACTACTAGATCAATTGCAATTCCTGCTCAAACAAGAACTGTTGATAAAAGAGTAATGGTTAAGCCTGCAACTACACGTACAATTGCAATTCCTGCTCAAACAAGAACTATTGAGAAAAGAGTAATGGTTAAGCCTGCAACGACTCGTGCTATTGCAATTCCTGCAATTACTAAAACAGTATCAAGAACTGTATTAGTAGCACCTGCAACAACTCGTTCTATTGCTATACCAGCAATTACTAAAACGGTTCAAAAAAGAGTAATGGTTAAGCCTGCAACAACTCGTTCAATTGCAATACCTGCTCAAACTCAAACTATCACTAAAACTGTTGTTGCTCCTGCTACTACGCGTTCAATCGCTATACCAGCACAAACACAAAATGTAACAACTACAGTAATGTCTAATCCAGCAACTACTAGATCAATTGCTATTCCTGCACAACACAAAACGTTGTCTAAGAGAGTAATTTCTAAAGAAGCTTGGACTGAAGAGTCTACAATTCCTGGTCAAACAAGAACTGTAACTAAAGAGATCTTAATGACAAAAGGTGGTTTAACTCAATGGGAAGAAGTTGATTGTAAATTACAAGACAATACTTTATTACCTATTAACTGGAATTTAGGTTCTGCTACTTTAACTAGTAATGCAAAATCAATTATTGATTCTAAATTAATGCCAATTTTAAACCGTGGTATTTCAATTGCATTATCTTCTCACACAGATGCTAGAGGTTCAGATTCTTCTAACCAACGTTTATCTGAAAGAAGAGCACAAGCAGTTGTTAACTATTTAATATCTAAAGGTGTTAATCCAAGTAAATTAACTGGTAAAGGTTATGGTGAAACTAGATTGACAAACAGATGTTCAAATGGTGTTACTTGTACTGAAGCTGAACACAGATCAAACAGAAGAACTACTTTTAGAGTTATTAGTCAATAAGCTAAAGTATTATTCTATATTTATTAAAAAGGAGAAACGTAAGTTTCTCCTTTTTTTTTGTATATAGATTGTAGTATAAAAAAAATCAATTTTAATATCAACAAAAAAACGTACAAAAAATAGATCACAAAACAAGGAGACGAAAACAAACACCAAAGCAATTATAGATTTATTTAATGTTTAATGAAACACTCTTTTGAATATAAGTATAGAGTGTAAGAATAGCAGAAATGTTGTTCAAAAAGATAAATACTCGTTACATTACAATATTTATAGAAATTGATTGTATAACTAGAAAAATAATAAAATCCTATATATAATAGTTTAGGCACAATAGAAAATAAAACTAACTTATATCTTTTAAAGAAATTATTTACTTATAAGGTTTAAAGCTAAAATTATATTTGATATTTTTGTTTAATGAGTAGAAACTATAAATTCAATAATTCAGAAGCAGCATATTTTGTAAGTTTTACTTAACTACTCAAAATGGAATGTTTGCTGATATTATTGTAGCTAGAGAGCTGTAAATAATTGTATACGTGATACAATCGCTAACTAGCTAAGTTCTAAACCCGATATAATAAACATTATGAGACTTTTTTTTGTTTTTAGTATTCTTATTAAATAATTTCCAAAATATAGCTATTGGTCTACAAAAGCTATGTATTTATAACATTATTGATAGTAGTCAATTTAATATCAATTATATTGTGTTTTATAATAAAAATTTTAGCTTTTTTAATCATACCAAGCTCTATAATGATTCATTCTATTATTGGATAATGATTTTGATAAAAAATTAATCATAAACTATGATATAAAAAGAAAGACTATTTTATTTTTGTTTTGAGGTTGCTTTTTACTATTAACTTTTTAATTGCAATAAAATTTCCTCGCTACAACTAAGATAATCTTAATGAATTAAAAGAGAACTATTTAGAATAGAGTAGTTTATATTTCTATACTTTAAAAAAACTATCTAGCAATCATTATTTTTTTAGAAAAACTATTATTTTCATTTGTAAATAAGCAAAAATAAATACCTTCACCCAATAGACTTAAATCAATACTAATAGCGTCCTTATCTAAGGTAGATGAATGTACTGTTTTTCCAAATACATTAAAAACAGTAAATTCAAATGTATTTTCAAATTCATTTTTAAATTGAAAAAAGCCATCTGATGGATTTGGAAAAAATAGCAAACTATCTGCTAAAATATCATCACCTATAGCACTTGTACCTTGTACTCCAACTGCAAAGTATAAAGCTGCTCCCAAAGCGCCCTTAGTGACTTCGGTAAGATAAGCAGGGTCCATATTAATTAATAAATCGCTTGAGGTATGACCATAAGGTGTTTCGTTTTTTTCATACAAACCCGTTATGATTTCTCCATTATTTTCAAAAGGCATATAGTCTGATGCGTAAGCATATGATATTTCGGTCTGTAAATTAGAGTACAATCCTATGCAAGTTGCTAAACTAGAAGTTGCAGTATCTGATGCTGCATTATTTGAGGATGGAGATCCAGTATCTCTTTCACAAATGATGGTATTGTTTGTCATGCCATTTACACCGCCAACTTGATCAATATTAAGCACCAACTTAATATCTAAATTTTGAGGTATTACAGTATTATTTACATAATAATTACTACCCAACAAGCCTGGTTCTTCGCCACTAAAGTGAATGAATTTAATAGAATACTCAGTATTTACATTTTGCAACAATCGTGCAATTTCCAATAATAAGACAGTTCCACTACCATTATCATTAGTTCCTGGGCCATTTAGAGTATCGTAATGCGCATCTATAATTAAAAATGTGTTTGGATAAACAGAGCCAATTTTTGTAACAATTATATTATTGGTTGTTCCACCATTATAATCAAATGGTTGTTCTACAATATCTGTAAAACCCATTGCTTGATACCTTCCTTTTATCCAGTTTTGTGTATTACTTAAAGCTGTTGTTCCAATTGATTTTATCCCGTAATTCTCAAATGTTGTTAAATCATTTAAGATGTTTGTTGCTGATACATTGTTTACTATACCATCATAATAAGCATCGAAAGTTTGAGCCTTTGATTTTATACTCAGTAATAAAAGTAGAATAATACCTGTTGTTTTAAAAAAAGTTGTCATTATTGTTTAATTTATTAAATTCTTAGCCAATCCTAAAATAGTAACATGTTCACTCTCGTAGTATTCTATTGGATTACATCCTAATTCACCTTCGGGTATTGGTAATTTTTGTTTTTCAAAATATGTTTTCCATACGATATCTGTTTTCCCCGTTTTTTGATTAACAAATGTCATTGGTTTTATCTTAAATATCAATTTTTCATCATTCTTAAAAATATCATATATAAACTCAGAACAATAATACTTATTATTATTTAATTTAAAGGCATCATCATAAGGTAATCCAATGCGTTTATCAGCTTCTTTTATTGCATTGGGAATGAATTTTTGAAAAGATTCTTTTAACCTACCAATTACAACGCTAGAATTTTCATTTAATTTCAAATCGCGTTTTAAAAACTTTGCTATTGGCGTTTTAGAAACACCATCATACGCTTCATAAACAAAAATTTCATTCCCTTCTACAGAAACAATACCAATATGCGAAAAGCGTTCACCATTCTTGCCTAAAGTAGCATTTTCAATAGCATTGCATAAGTCACCACAATTCAAATCTTGGAATAACAAATCGCCTGTTTGTAGCTTTTTACTTTGCTCCTCGTTACAATATAACAAACTCAATACTATAAAAACCCTAATACTATTAACCGATTCATTACTTCTGCTTAGGATGTACAAAATCAATCTCTTTTATAATACGTTTTGCGCCAGCATAACGATCGATAACAAACATTATATAACGCACATCTACCATTATATTTCTACAAATTTCTGGATCGTAATTATAATCACTCATTGTGCCTTCCCAAACACGATCAAAATTTAAACCAATTAAATTCCCTTGCGCATCAATTACTGGGCTTCCACTATTTCCACCAGTAGTATGATTCGTTCCCAAGAAATTTACTGGTAATTTTCCATCTTCCACATAATCACAATAGTCTTTTGACTTATATAAGTCAAGTAATTTTTGAGAGACATCAAATTCATAATCGTTTGGCTTATATTTTTCTACAATGCCTTTTAAATAAGATACTGGCTTGTAATAAACACCATCTCTAGGCTCGTAACCTTTCACTTTTCCGTAAGTTACTCTTAATGTACTGTTGGCATCTGGAAAGAAACGGTCTTCTGGAAAAACATCCATCAAAGCTTTCATATATATTTTTTGATTTGTTGCAATTTTATCTTGTATTGCAAAATAATCAGGATTTATAGACGTGTAAAAACTTTCAGCTAAACTCTTACCATAACTATAACCACAATCTTTATTTATACGAGTAATTACTTCTTTAGAATCACCATCTAAAAAATTTTTCATTTTATCATAACTCGTTAAATTAGATAGCTCAAATATCATATCTGCCATTTCATCAACCGTTGTTTTTGTAATATCCGATGGCGTGTATTTTTTAGGGTTATTTTTTAAATACAAGCTCATTAATTTTTTAAACACCTCTTTATCTACATTGGCATTGTAATTTTTATAAAACCCTTCGTAGCGTTTCAACAAACTTTCTTTGGCTTTAGAAAATGCTTCTTCGCCTTTAGCAGCAGTTCTCTCTAATTGATACAATCTAAAACTAGCATTCAACACTTCTACATTTCTGTACACTGTTTCAACCCATATATCGCGCGCTAAAGCAACTTCTTTTAAATTTGTATATAATTTATCAAACTTTGGCAATAAATTTTCGTTTGCAGTTCCTTTCACTTTTTCAGCAAAAGCTTTTTCCATTGCTTTCTTTTTTTCAATGGCCTTAGATTTTTCTATACCTTGACTTTCACCAATCCATTTTTTCCAATAATTTGCAATGGATGCGAATTTTGAAGCATACTGAATTTTAATCTGAGCATCACTACGCATATATTTATCAACTATTTTTAAAGCTTCATCTCTAATTTCGATTTTTACAGGGTTTAAAGTATGCACTAGTTGATCCAAAGCAACGGCAGGCAAATATTCATTAGTACTTCCAGGAAATCCAAATACTAAAGTAAAATCATCTTCAGTTACACCATCCAACGAAACTGGTAAATGATGTTTTGGCTTATATGGTTTATTCTTATCCGAATATTCTGCAGGCATATTATTTTTGTCTGCATAGATTCTAAACAACGAAAAATCGCCTGTATGTCTAGGCCACATCCAATTATCTGTATCGGCTCCAAATTTACCAATAGATGAAGGTGGCGCGCCAACTAAACGAATATCTTTAAATGTTTCAGTTATGAATAAAAAGTATTGATTCCCTTTATAAAACGATTTTACTTTGGCTTCTTGCCAATCTTCTTTCACAGCTGCATCTACTACTTTTTTAATATTCTGACTTATTTTATCTTTTTTTTCCTTAACGGATAATGCATCAGTAACACCATTAAAAACCGTTACAGAAACATCATCAATACGCTTAATAAAAGTCACAACCATACCTGGATTTTTTAATTCTTCTTTGGCTTTATAAGCCCAAAATCCGTCTTTTAAATAATCTTTTCCTGTAGTAGAATGTGATTGAATTGCACCATAACCACAATGATGATTGGTTAACAACAGTCCTTTTTTTGAAATCACTTCCGCTGTACAACCGCCATTAAAATGTACAATGGCATCTTTTAAACTTGGTTTATCTACATCGTAAATGTCTTTTGCTGTCATTTGCGAACCAAGCGCTTTCATTTCGGCTTCATTCTTTCCTTCCAATTGTGAAGGGATCCACATGCCGCCTTGTTGCGCATGAATCGAAATTGCAGTAAATAATATAAAAAGGATGCTAATTTTTTTCATTGGGTTTGTTTTAAAAATCGTATCGCAAATATAATGAATTGAATTATTTATTTTCATAAAAAAATTTAAAATTATACTATATTAGCAGTCTTGAGTTTTCTCTAAAAAAGAAATTATAATATAATATAAAACACCTTAAAATGAAAGAAATTGAATTTATAAAAGCGCCTATTTTTACTAACGACAACATTGTCTTTGGAGTATTAATGTTGTGTTTAGGTGTCATTTTTTACACATCATCAAAAAAAGTAGGTTTTTGGAATAAATTCTATAAAATAGTGCCTGCATTATTTATGGCATATATGCTACCAGCAGTATTAACAACTCTTGGTGTTATAAAACCTGAATGGAATACAAGAGGTGATGCCAATGAAATACTAGAACACGGAACAAATTTATACTATGTGGCAAGTCGGTATTTACTGCCAGCAGCTTTGGTTTTAATGACCTTAAGTTTGGATTTAAAAGCTGTATTTAGTTTGGGTCCAAAAGCATTAATTATGTTTTTTACTGGAACAATAGGTATTATTATTGGTGGACCAATTGCCATCTTATTAATATCAACCGTATCTCCAGAAACTGTTGGTGGCGCTGGAATTGATGCTGTTTGGCGTGGCTTATCTACGTTGGCTGGTAGCTGGATTGGTGGTGGCGCAAATCAAACAGCCATGCTGGAAGTGTATCAATACAATCAAAAATTATATGGTGGTATGGTTTTCGTTGATATTGTTGTCGCTAATTTATGGATGGCTTTATTGCTTATTGGCATTGGAAGAAAGGATAGAATAAACAAATGGTTAAAAGCAGATACCTCTGCCATTGAACGTTTAAAAGAAAAAGTGTCTAAATTTAGTGAAGAAGTAAAACGTGAATCTACGCTTACCGATTTGATGATTATGAGCGCAATTGCTTTTGGAACAGTTAGTTTCTCTCACTTTGCAGCAGGAAAGCTAAGTCCTTATTTTGAAACTATTGTAAGTGCAATGGAAAGTGAAACTTTAAGAAACTCATTAACATTTCTAGGGAGTCCTTTCTTTTGGATGATTAGTATCGCTACAATAATAGCAATAATACTATCTTTCACTAGAGCACGAAACTACGAAGGTGTTGGTGCTAGTAAATTTGGTAGCGTGTTTATTTATATTTTGGTTGCAACCATTGGAATGAAAATGGACTTATCGATGATATTTGACAATTTAGGACTTGTTGCTATTGGATTGGTTTGGATGACAATACATGCTTTACTGCTCATCTTGGTTGCCAAATTGATTAAAGCGCCTTATTTCTTCCTTGCTGTTGGAAGCCAGGCTAATGTTGGCGGTGCAGCTTCTGCTCCTATTGTAGCATCTGCGTTTCACCCTTCGCTAGCAACAGTTGGCGTTTTATTGGCTGTTGTTGGTTATGCTGTTGGTACATTGGGCGCAATATTAACAACAACCTTAATGCGAATTGTATCTGTAGGTTAACACGAATTTATTATAAACTAGTTACACAAAACATTATGAGAAAAATTTTTTATTTGTTATTAATTTCAATTCTAATGAGTTCTTGTTCAGAGAAAACAAAAACAAATTCAAAAACACCTGAAAAAGAACTCATGTCTACTATGCAAGTCAATGATGATCGTATTTCGTTAGAATTAAATCCAATGCAAAAAAGGCATCAATTAGAAAATATGCGCAGTCATTTAAAAGCTGTTCAGGTTATTACAAATCTTATAGCTAACGAAGATTTTGACAAAGCATCAAAATTGGCTTATTCTGAATTGGGTTCAACCACCGAAATGCGTTTAATGTGCGCTTCATTTGGCAATAAGAATTTTGAAAATTTAGGTGTTGCTTTTCATGCGAGTGCCGATTCTTTGAGCACTATACTCAAAACTAAGAATCAAAAAAAATCATTGAAAGCTTTATCTAAAACTTTAAACTATTGTGTACAATGTCACGCTACTTATCGACAGTAATAGGTTACTATTTTTAAGAAAAATCATTTGTCATTTTAAGAAAGCAATTATACTTAAATATTTTCAATAGATTCCTGCTTTCGCAGAAATGACAGTAAAAATTAAAAACATGAGTAAGTTCTGAGTTTAAAATCCTCTAAGTTTAACTGTTTTATTAGAACTGAGTAACCTTTTTTAATAATCTGCATTCACATCCCACGCTTCAAGATAATCAGCTACTTTTTTTACGAACATACCACCTAAAGCACCATTCACCACACGATGATCGTAAGAATGTGATAAGAACATTTTATGGCGAATTCCAATATAATCACCTTCACTAGTTTCTATAACTGCAGGTGTTTTACGAATTGCACCTAATGCTAAAATACCCACTTGTGGTTGATTAATAATAGGTGTTCCCATGATTGAGCCAAAACCGCCAACATTGGTTACAGTAAATGTTCCGCCAACAATATCATCGGGACTTAACTTACCTGTTCTTGCTTTTAAAGCCAAACCGTTTACTTGTTTTGCCATACCAACTAAATTCAATTGATCTGCACTTTTAATAACAGGTACAATTAAATTACCATCTGCTAAAGCGGCAGCCATTCCTAAATTTATATTTTTCTTTTTAATGATATTATCACCATCTAATGAAATATTCATCATTGGATAATCTTTTAAAGCCTTAGCTATGGCTTGCATAAATATTGGTGTAAAGGTTAGTTTTTCACCTTCACGTTTTAAGAATGCATCTTTAACTTTAAGACGCCATTTAACAATATTGGTCACATCTACTTCTACAAAAGATTGCACGTGAGCTGATGTTTGTACAGAAGCAACCATATGATGAGAAATCATTTTCCCCATACGAGACATTGCAATAATTTCATCGCCATCACTTAAAGTAACTTTTGGTTTTGGTGTTTCTTTTTTAGATGTTTTATTTGAAGCTTGTTCACTTTTTACTGAAGTCTGAGTGTTTACAGGAGCTTGATTACTAGCAGATTTTCGGTCACTATTAATATAAGCTAACAAATCATTTTTAGTGACTCTATTGTCTTTTCCAGACCCGTTAACCGTTTCTAATTCGGCCATTGAAATCCCTTCGGTTTTAGCCATATTTCGCACTAAAGGCGAATAAAAACGACCACTTTCTCCCTTTTTTAAAATAACGTCATCTTGAGATGTTGAAGCAACAACATCTGCAATTTGTCTTTCAACAATTACAGCTTCTTTTGGAGTTTCAATTATAGTTTCTTCTGTTTTTGCAGTTGTATCAACAGCACTTTCTTCAGTTTCTATAATAGCAATAACTTCACCAACTGCAACAACATCATCTACATTATATTTTATATCAATTAATGTTCCTGCTACTTCCGATGGGATTTCACTATCCACCTTATCGGTTGCAATCTCTACAATTGCCTCATCCAATTCAACAGTATCACCAACGGATTTTAACCAAGATGTTATTGTAGCTTCTGCTACACTTTCACCCATTTTTGGTAATTTAATTTCAAATTTCGCCATAATATTTGATGCTATTTTTCGGGGTGCAATTTACAACTTATAGATGGAAAAATGAATTGTTTTATATTAAAATATTCAATAATAAATACTGCTATTTTGGTTTAAAAAAATTTGTTATCACGCATATTTTAGTAACTTTGTAGTAGATATTTTACATAAATGAAATTTATTTACACAATTAGGCATTTTTTCGAATTACACGGGTTTAGTGTATTGTCTCGTTTAGCAGATAGATTAGGGATAAGAGCAAAAAATGTTCGATTATTCTTTATATATATTTCTTTTTTTACCATCGGTTTACCATTTGCTATATACTTAACATTAGCATTTTTACTTAAATTAAAAGATATGGTTTATACCAAAAGAAGTTCTGTATTCGATTTATAATTTTTCAAAATTAGTATATTATCCAACAAGAAAATGAAAGTAAAAAATAAACTTTTTGGTGTTTTAATTTCAATTATAATTCTAATTACAATTGGCGTTGTAGGCTATATGAATATTAGTAATTATAGTTTTGTAGAAGCGCTATATATGACAGTTATTACCTTTTCTACAGTTGGTTTTGGTGAAGTTCACCCATCAACAGATAGCGAAAAATTATTCACTATTTTTCTTATATTTACAAGTATTGGTATCTTTGCTTATATTGTTTCGGTTTTAACCGAATATATTGCAAATGGTAGATTTTTTGACGAACTAAAATTAAAAAGAATGCAAACTAAAATTCACAAATTATCCAACCATTCCATTGTTTGTGGCTATGGAAGAAATGGCAGACAGGCAGCAAGTAAACTCATTAGTTTTGGTGAACAATGCGTTATTATTGAAGATGATGAAAAAATGATTGTTCAAATTGAAGAGGCTGGAATCCTTTATATTAAAGGCGATGCAACCAATGATGAAGTGTTAAAAAAAGCGGGTATTAAAAACTGTAGTAATCTAATTGCAACATTACCAAGTGATGCCGATAATTTATTTATCATACTTTCTTCCCGTCAATACAACAATAATGCAACATTAATTAGTAGAGCTTCCAACGACACATCCGAAAGGAAATTACGTATTGCCGGCGCAGATAATGTTATTATGCCCGATAAAATAGGTGGCGATCATATGGCTTCCCTAGTGGTTTCACCCGATATTATTGAATTTGTAGATCACATTTCATTAAATGGTGATTGTGATACAAACCTAGAAGAAATTATTGTGAATAATTTACCCAAAGAATTTATCAATAGAACCTTACGAGATTTAGATTTAAGAAAAAAAACAGGCTGTTCTGTCATTGGTTTAAAAACCGATGATAACGATTATGTTATTAATCCCGCTGCGGATATTAAATTAGCACCAAACACAAAACTTATTGTGCTTGGAAATATGAATCAGATTTTAAAATTAAAAGAATTATATTAAAAATTCCAAGTTAAAAATAAACATAGTATAACAGGTTTTGAAGAGGTATGAAAGAAAAAATTGTAATTACTGGAAGTAACGGTTTACTTGGGCAGAAATTAGTTCAGCTATTTGTTGCCAATAATTACGATGTCATTGCAATGTCCAAAGGTAAAAACAGAAACTCTTTTACCGATGGTTATGAATATATTAATTTTAACATCACAAATTACGATAGGCTTGCCGTTCTTTTTCATCGTTTAAAACCTCATTTTATAATTAATTCTGCCGCACTTACCAATGTTGATGCGTGTGAATTACGGAAACGTGAATGTGACGAAATTAATTTAAGAGCTGTAGAACAATTAACCGAAATTTGTAAAAAGGAAAACATCCATTTAATACAAATCTCAACCGATTTTGTTTTTGATGGTAAAAAAGGAATGTATAAAGAAACAGACAAACCAAATCCAATTAACTATTACGGTTTATCCAAATATAAAGCAGAAAAAGCAATAAGACGCGCCAATATTGAATACACAATTTTACGTACTATTTTGGTTTATGGCATAATGGACGCGCCTAAAAAAAGTAACATTGTACTTTGGGTAAAAGAAAGCTTGGAAGCAAATAAAGAGATAAAAATAGTAACTGATCAATACCGTATGCCAACCTTAACGGATGATCTTGCACAAGCCTGTTTATCATCAGTACAGAAAAAGGCACAAGGCATTTATCATATTTCGAGCAATAAACTACAAAGTGTTTATGAAATTGCACAAACTATTGCAAATACTTTTAGCTTGAATTCTAACTTAATTCTTCCAATTACAACAGATGAATTAAGACAAAGAGCAAAGCGACCAGAAAAAACGGGATTTATTATTGATAAAGCCCTAAAGGAATTGGAATTTATATCTGCCAGTTTTGAAGAAAGATTGGCTTGTTTTAAAAAAGATGTTTTTTAATTTTTTATTCTTAAAAAACTAGAGATTTAGTCACACAATTTTATTACAGGTAGTTTTATTCCTAAATATGTAATATCTTCGCCATTCAAAATAAACATTATGCGCATTGATATTATTACGGTTTCACCAGAATTGATTAAAAGTCCTTTTGAATATTCAATAATTAAACGTGCTATTGATAAAAAATTGGTAGAAGTTCATTTTCATAATTTACGTGATTATGCTATTAATGATTATGGGAAAATTGACGACACACCATTTGGCGGTGGCGCTGGAATGGTTTTAATGATAGAACCTATTGAAAAATGCATCAATAAATTAAAAAGCGAACGTAATTATGATGAAATCATTTACACAACGCCAGATGCAAAAGTTTTAAACCAACAAACGGCAAACACACTTTCATTGGCTGAAAATATCATTATATTAACTGGACATTATAAAGGTGTAGATCAACGTGTGCGTGATTTATTTATCACCAAAGAAATTTCTATTGGCGACTATGTTTTATCGGGTGGCGAATTGGCTGCTGCAGTAATTAGCGATGCAATCATTCGTTTGATACCTGGTGTAATTGGTGATGAAATGTCTGCCTTAACAGATTCTTTTCAAGATGACTTACTAGCTCCCGAAGTTTACACACGGCCTGCTAATTATCGCGGTAAAAAAGTACCCGAAGTATTAACATCAGGTAATTTTAAAAAAATTGATTCTTGGCGAGAAGATAATGCTCTGGAACGTACCAAGCGCATTAGACCAGATCTGTTGGATTAGGAAAAAATTTAGTTATCCTTAAATTGTTGAATTTTGTGATAATGCCTTACAAATATGTTGCGTTTTAATGAAATACATTTGTAGTTATACAAATTTAGCGATAATAAATGACAAAGTCAAGTGTTTTAAAGATTCTAATTTCAAGTTTAGAAGGTGGTTTTAGGTGAAAAAACAACATAAAAAGGTTGTTATCATAAAAATTAGTTTAAATTTGCAAACTCAAAATTAACCGCTGACGAGAATCGTGTATGTTGCTTTTGTTTTAAACCCATAAAAAAAATAAAATGGATTTATTAAAATATGTAACCGAAGAATTTGGTTCAAAAAATGATTTACCTTCGTTTCAAGCAGGAGACACAATCACTGTTTATTATGAAATTAAAGAAGGGAAAAAAGTACGTACTCAGTTTTTTAGAGGTGTAGTAATACAACGTAAAGGAACTGGAAATACAGAAACTTTTACCATCAGAAAAATGTCTGGTACTGTAGGAGTAGAGAGAATTTTCCCAGTAAATTTACCTGCAATTCAAAAAATTGAAGTAAACAAAAAAGGTAAAGTTCGTAGAGCTCGTATCTACTACTTTAGAGAACTTACTGGTAAGAAAGCTAAAATTAAAGAAAGACGTATTAAATAATAAGTCATTCTTACAATTACAAAATCCCATTTATCAAAAGATAAATGGGATTTTTATTATATTTAAGTTATAAATACTATAAATCAATAATTACATCTTCTAAAGACTTCCTTACTTTTTTTAAACCACTCATAAAATCATCCTCAGCTCTATAACCAACAGGTAATAACAAAACTGATTCTAAATTTTTTGATTTTAAATTAAGTGTCTCATCAAATTTTATTGGATTAAATCCTTCCATAGGGCAAGCGTCAATTTTTTCCATTGCGCATACTGTCATTAAATTTCCTAGTGCAATATACGCTTGTTGTATGGATGATTGCTTTATTTCAGAATCGATTTTATTACTAAAACTAATTTTTAAATTGTCTCTAAATTTTGATAAGATTTTTTCGGATGTACCACGTACTTTCTTTTCTAAATCAAAATGAGCATCAATGGTCTTTTCATTAAAGTCGCTATCAATACACAATACCAATAAATGAGAACAATCAACAATTTGCTTTTGATGATAGGCGTGTTCAAGTAGACTTTCTTTTAATTTAGAATTTTCGATTACAAGCATTTTTAAAGGCTGCAAACCAAAAGATGTAGCCGTAAGTTGAAATGCTTTTTTTAAACGCTTTATCTTCTTATTGGTTAATTTTTCATTGGGATTAAACTTCTTACAAGCATAACGCCATTTTAATTGTTTTATCGTCTTCATAATCTTATCTGTATTCTAAACTTTGCATTGAAACCAACTTATGATAAGTTCCTTTAGCCTTAATCAACTCATTATGTGTTCCTTTCTCAACAATTTCTCCTTGATGCAAAACAACTATTAAATCGGCATTTTGAATGGTAGAAAGTCGATGTGCTATTACTATAGACGTTCTATTTTCCATCAATTTCTCCAAAGCAATTTGTACGGATTTTTCCGATTCAGTATCCAAAGCCGAAGTTGCTTCATCTAATATCATAATCGGTGGATTCTTAAGAATTGCTCTTGCAATAGAAATACGTTGTTTCTGTCCGCCAGATAATTTATTTCCGCCATCGCCAATATTGGTTTGATAACCGTTTGGTTGCTCCATTATAAAATCATGTGCATTGGCTATTTTTGCAGCCTCTATAACATCATTCTCACTTAATTTCTTACCAAAAGCAATGTTATTGGCTATTGTATCGTGAAACAATATAGCGTCTTGTGTAACTAAACCCATTTGTTCTCGCAATGACTGTTTAGAAATTTCTTTGATATTAATACCATCCATTGTTATAGAACCTTTGTTAATATCATAAAAACGAGTTACTAAATTAGCAATGGTTGATTTTCCACTACCCGATTGACCAACTAATGCAATTGTTTTTCCTTTTGGAATTGTTAGTGAAAAGTTTTTTAGAACAAAATGATCTTCGTACTTAAAAGAAATATTATCAAATTTAATGTCACTGTCAAAACTATTTTTTACTATAGGATTTTCTATATCTTCCAAAGGCGATTTTGTTTCCAAAATATCCATAACACGCTCTGCAGCAGCATTTCCTTTTTTAATACTGTAACTAGCTCGTGACATTTTTTTTGCCGGATCTAAAATATTATAAGCCAAGGTTAAATACACTATAAAATCAGCAGCACTTAATTCATTTTCTACCAAAACCATACGACCACCAACCCACAATAAAACAGCTATTACAGATATTCCTAGAACCTCACTAACTGGTGACGCTAAATTTTGTCTGTGTGCTAATGCATTTGAAAATTTAAAAAATCGTGACGTTGAATTATTGAAATTTTCACTAAATTTTCGTTCGGCATTAAAGCCTTTTATTATTTTTAATCCGCCAAGTGTTTCTTCTAGAATAGATAAAAAATTCCCTTGTTCTTTTTGCACTTTAGTTGAATGTTTGTTCAGCGTCTTCCCAATTAAAGAGATAACAAAACCAGCTATTGGTATAAATACAAATACAAATAACGTTAATTTAGCACTTAAAGAATACATAGTGTAAAGTGCAAAAATAATAGTTAAAGGCTCTCTAACAATCATTTCTAACACCGATAAAAATGAGGTTTGAATTTCTCCAACATCTCCTAAAATACGTGCCATTACATCTCCTTTTTTCTTTTCGGAAAAATATGAAACAGGCAAATCAATCGTTTTTTTATAGACGTCATTTCGTAAATCCTTGAGTACACCATTACGCATAAAAGTAATAAAATAAACTGCTAAATAGCCAAAAATATTTTTAAGTAAAAAAGTAACAATAATCACTATAACAACAATTGTTAATGCAGACAATACACCATCTTCATCTGTTTTTAATGTTATGAAATAATTTGCGTATTCTTTAAAATAGTCTACTAATTTTCCAATACCTTGATAAGCTGGTATCGTTCTTATTTGCTCTCCATTTTGAAACATCACTTCTAGCATTGGCATTAAAGACAGCATAGAAATGGTTGCAAACAAAGCGTAAAAAATATTACTTATAATATTAAGTATGGCATATTTTTTATACGGTAAAGCATAAGGTGCTATTTTTTTTAAATAACTATTCATTTATAAATTTAGTTCTTTAATAATTCGCTGAATTTTTTCATCCAATTTATTTTCAATTTTCTTCGCATTATTAACATTATCTAGAGCTGTGTTTACACTAAAATAAAATTTGATTTTTGGCTCTGTACCGCTTGGTCTAGACGCTACTTTTGTGCCATTTTCTGTTTCATAAATTAATACATTTGATTTTTCTACATCAATGTTATCTTCAGTATTATCAATTAAATTTTTTCGTATTGAAGACTGATAATCATATAAAAATTTAACCTTTTCTCCATCTATCATTTGCAAAGGGTTAGCTCTTAAATTAATCATCATTTGTTTTATCTCTTCTGCACCTTTAATACCTTTTTTCACCACAGCAATTAAATGTTCTTTGTAAAACTTATTATCAACATATATTTTCAAAAGTTTTTCATATAACGTACTATTGTCATTTTTAGCTTCCGAAGCTAGTTCACAAGCCAATAAAGTTGCTGTAACTGCATCTTTATCCCTTACAAAATCACCAACCATATATCCAAAACTTTCTTCTCCACCTCCAATAAATTCTTGCTTACCTTCAGCATCACGAATCATTTTAGCAATCCATTTAAAACCAGTTAAACCAACTTTAGTTTCAACACCATAACTTGTAGCAATATCATTAACCAAATTAGTAGAAACAATAGTTGACCCTACAAATTGATTGCCATTTAATTTACCAGCTTCTTTCCATTTTTTTAATAAGAATTCAGTTAAAACACTCATCATTTGGTTACCGTTCAATACCTTTACATTGTTGTCTGTGTCTCGTATTGCAATTCCAATTCTATCGCAATCTGGATCGGTTCCAATAACAATATCTGCACCTATTCTTTCAGCTAAATCTATGGCCATTTTAAGCGCTTCTGGTTCTTCTGGATTTGGTGACTTTACCGTTGGAAAATCCCCATTAGGCACACGTTGTTCTTCAACAATATGAACATCTTTATAACCAGCACGTTTTAAAGCTTCAGGAATGCTTGTAATGGACGTTCCGTGTAATGAAGTAAATACTATTTTAAGTTTATCTTTATTCTTTGTTCCTTGAAAAGTACCGTTTAAAACACAAGCATCAATAAATGCATCGTCCACTTTCTTACCAACATATTCAATTAATGCAGCATTGCCATTAAAATTTATTTCAGAGAAATCAACATTATTAATTTCATTAATTATTGCACCGTCTTGTGGTGGTACAATTTGAGCACCATCATTAAAATAAACTTTATAGCCATTATACTCAGGTGGATTGTGAGATGCCGTAAGTACAATTCCAACATCACAACCAAAGTGCCTCACTGCAAAAGATAACTCTGGTGTTGGTCTTAAATCTTCAAACAAATAAACTTTTATATTATTTGCTGAAAATACATCTGCAACATTCTTTGCAAAAGCTTTTGA
>JAZGEV010000104.1:0-15146 GCA_036478895.1 Flavobacteriaceae bacterium
TTTAAATAAATGACGTAAATACGCTTTTGAGTATGCAGTATCAACATAGGTAATTGCCATTTCGTCGATGGGTGAATAATCATCTGCCCATTTTAAATTTTTAATATTGATGCTACCATAAGCAGTAAATAACATGCCATATCTTGCATTTCTTGTTGGCATAACACAATCAAACATATCTATGCCTAAAGCAATATTTTCCAAAATATTTATAGGCGTTCCAACACCCATTAAGTAACGTGGTTTATCTTTTGGTAGTATGGCACAAACCGTATCGGTCATTTCATACATTTCTTCTGCGGGTTCTCCAACTGACAAGCCACCAATAGCATTGGCTTCTGCATTTACACCAGCAATATATTCGGCAGATTGTTTTCTTAAATCGGTATAGGTGCTTCCTTGTACAATTGGCATAAACGTTTGTTCAAAGCCGTACTTTACGGGTGTTTTATCGATATGTGTTAAGCAACGCTCCAACCATCTATGTGTCATATGCATTGATCTTTTTGCGTAACGATAATCACAAGGATATGGCGTACATTCATCAAATGCCATAAAAATATCCGCTCCAATACTTCGCTGAATATCCATTGAGGCTTCAGGTGAAAAGAAATGATGAGAACCATCTATGTGTGATTTAAAATTCACACCTTCTTCTTTAATTTTATTTGTTGATGAAAGTGAGTAAACTTGATAACCGCCAGAATCTGTTAATATTGGTCGATCCCAATTAATAAATTTATGTAATCCACCAGCTTTTTCTAATATTTCTGTGCCTGGTCTTAAATATAAATGATAGGTATTTCCTAAAATGATATCTGCATTAATATCTTCTTTTAGTTCATGTTGATGTACACCTTTTACAGTTCCTGCAGTTCCTACAGGCATAAATATAGGTGTTTCAATATCTCCGTGAGCGGTAGTCATAGTACCAGCTCTTGCATTGGAATCTTTATCGAAAGCTTTTATATTGAATTTCATTTTTTGTATTGTTTAATCTTGTAATCGTTTAATTATTTAATCTTTCAATCTTTCAATTTTGTTTAAACGTTAAATCTAAAATTCATCATATCGCCATCTTGAACAATATATTCTTTACCTTCAACAGCTAATTTTCCAGCTTCTTTTACTTTTTTCTCACCACCTAAAGTTACGAAATCATTGTATTTTATTACTTCTGCACGAATGAACCCTTTTTCAAAATCAGTATGAATAACACCAGCAGCTTGTGGCGCAGTATCACCAATGTTTATAGTCCAAGCTCTTACTTCTTTAACGCCAGCAGTAAAATAGGTTTGTAATTTCAATAATTTATATGCAGACCGAATTAATTTTGAGGCACCAGGTTCTGTCAATCCAATGTCTTCTAAAAAAATTTGTCTTTCTTCAAAATCATCTAATTCATTAATATCTGCTTCGGTTCCAACAGCCAAAATTAGCATTTCAGCATTTTCGTCCTTAATGGCTTCTTTTAATGCATCCACATGAGCATTTCCATTTACGGCAGATTTGTCATCAACATTACATACATATAATACAGGTTTGTCTGTAATTAATTGCAGTGGTTTAATGTATTCTTCGTGTTCTTTTTCGGTTAAATCAATCGACCTTACTGAAATTGCGCCTTCTAATGCTTCTTTTAAACGCATTAAAACATCAAATTCTTTTTGAGCATTTTTATCACCTGTACGTGATGCTTTTTTAGTTTTTTCAAGACGTTTATCAACCGCTTCTAAGTCTTTAATTTGTAATTCAAAATCGATAATTTCTTTATCTCTTACCGGATCAATCGTTGTTTCTACGTGAACAATATTATCATTATCAAAACATCTAACAACGTGAATAATTGCGTCGGTTTCTCTAATATTAGCTAAAAATTTATTTCCCAAACCTTCACCTTTACTAGCGCCTTTTACTAAGCCAGCAATATCTACAATCTCTACAACGGCAGGTTGTACTTTTTCTGGATTAACAATATCGGCTAATTTCGTTAACCTATCATCGGGTACATTTACCACACCAACATTTGGTTCTATAGTACAAAATGGAAAATTGGCACTTTGCGCTTTGGCATTTGATAAACAATTAAATAAGGTTGATTTCCCTACATTTGGTAATCCTACAATTCCGGCTTTCATGTATTTTAATTTAGTATGATTGCATAGCGTAATGCTATGTTTGTATTTTAGTTTTAAAACAGGTGCAAATATAGCTAATAAATCTTCTTTGAGACTGCTATAAATTAATTGAAATTATTTTTAAGAATAATTTAGCAAAATTCTTAAAAATAGTGTGTTTGCACTATGTTTTAATTTTTTTTTGCGAAAAATTGTTTAAAACTGATAAACAATTGCATTAATATTCATTCCGGCACCAACAGAAGCAAAGATTATTGCATCGCCTTTGTTGATTTGATGACCATCAAGATTACCTTTTAGAATTAAGTCTAATAATGTAGGGACAGTTGCAACGGAGCTATTTCCAAGCTTGTTGATGCTCATTGGCATAATTCTTTCGGGCATTTTGCTATCGTACAATTCATAAAAGCGAGACACAATGGCCTCGTCCATTTTTTCGTTTGCCTGATGAATAAGTATTTTCTTAATACTGGTTATTGGTAAGCCACTTTTATCTAAAGCAATTTTCATTGCATTTGGCACATTGGTTAATGCAAATTCATAAATTTTACGACCATGCATTTTTATAAAACCTAATTTTTGATTTACGTCTGGATTAAAAGAAGGTCCAAAGTATAAAAAATACGCTTCTTCTTGTGTGAATGATTGCGTTGCAAAACTCACAACACCTTCATTTTTAGAATCCGAAGCTTCAACAATACAAGCACCAGCTCCATCAGAATAAATCATAGAATCTCTATCGTAAGGATCAACAACTCTTGACAGTGTTTCAGCACCAATTACCAAACATTTTTTTGCCATGCCAGCTTTTATAAAAGCATTGGCTTGTATCACGCCTTCAATCCAACCTGGACAGCCAAAAATTATGTCGTATGCAACACAGTTAGGGTTTTTAATACCCAATTCATACTTTACTCTAGAAGCCAAACTAGGTAACATGTCCGATTGGTTATTACCCGTTTTTATGTCACCAAAATTTTGACCTAAAATTACGTAATCCAAAGTTTCTGGATCAATGTTAGCATCTTCAATAGCAATCTTAGCAGCAATTGCAGCAATATCGCTACTTACCATGCCTTTTTCTAGATAGCGACGTTCATCAATACCTGTAATTTTTTTAAATTTTTTAATGATGATATTATTCGAGTTCGGAAATTTTTTCTTTTTATCAGTATAAAAATCTTGCGTTAAAAAATCTTCGTTTTTTTGCGTTATTGTTGGTATAAAACTCCCAGTTCCTGTTATTTTAATAGTAGCCATAGTTGAAAATTAATTAACGAATGTAAGTTATTATTTTGATTTAGGACCTTTTTATTTTAACAAAAAAAATGATTCATAAATTTAAAATCATTTTTAAAGTGTTTAATAAGAGCTATAGAAATTGTTGCAAAAAATAATGTAACTAATAAACTAATTAAATGAAGATGTTTTCATTTCCATAACCATTGCAATAGATTGCGCGCGTGTTTTTGCGGCATGAGCTAATTCCCCTATAAATAATTCATCTATTGATGTGTAAAAATGCATAAGCCAAGTTATAAAATGGTTGGCTAAAAATGGTTTTGTTTGGTTTAAAACTAAATGGGGTTGCATGGCATTTCGCTTATAAGCGCCAGTGTAAAAGAGCATATTGTCCCAAAAATCAACAAGAATTTGTAAGTGATGTTCTAATCCATCATTTTCCATCATATCATCAAAAAAATGTTTTACGTTGTCGTCTTTTAATAGCTTAACATAAAATAGAGATACTAACTTGTATAAATCTTCTCTATTTTCTATTTCTTTTTTCATAAGTGATCTTTGTAAGTTACAAAGGTAAAAGAAAAGTAGGTATTAAATTGTAACTTTTATAACATTTACAATAAATCCTTATCGAAACTTAAAGGTAAAAGGTTTTTTAAGCTATCACTTTTTATCACTTTTCCGGTTTCTCCCATAAAAAATATTTCTATGGCATCATTTTGATTACCTTCATATTCAGCAATAGATTGGCGACAGGCACCACAAGGCGAAACTGGCTTATTCACTTTTTTTATATTGGATTTTGCTGTAATAAAAAGTTTTAAGATAGGAATCTTTGGATATTGAGATGAAGCATTCCAAAGTGCAACACGTTCGGCACACATTCCCGAAGGATAAGCAGCATTTTCTTGATTGTTACCAAGAATAACTTTGCCATTTTTTAACAATAAAGCAACGCCTACATGAAAGTTTGAATAAGGTGCATATGCATTATCTCGTGCTTCTTTGGCTTTTAAATATAATGAGTTATCTTCTATTGATAATTCTGTTATATCATCAAAAATTAAAAAGGTACTCTTTATATTAATTTTTTTCATATAATGAAATGTGCTAATTTAAAATCTAATACTCTTCAAAAAAATCTCCAAAATCGAAGGCTATTGAAAAACGCAAGGTGTTTTCTAAAGGATTATTCACATCCGATGAATTTAATAAATACGATACGTCTATGGTGCTACTTTTAAACTTAAAACCTGCACCAAGTGTAAAAAATTTACGAGCACCTTTTAAATCACTTTCATTAAAATATCCCAAACGGAATGCGAAAGAATCATCGTATAAATATTCAGCCCCAAGAGACCACGTAAATTCTTTTATTTCTTCACTAAATCCACCAGGTGCATCTCCAAATGATTGAATCATACCTGTGAAAAAATCAACATCGTTATCTTTTCCACCTGTTATAACACCAGAGTTATCTCTAGTTGGTGGTGTTGGCACTAAAAGTTTAGTTGTTTCTATTGTTGCTTTTATGGTACTAATATCATCAATAATAAAATCAAATCCGGTACCTAGCTTTAAATTAGTTGGTATAAAACTTTTTGTTCCTCCAATTTGTAATTGAACTTTTGGTCCTAAATTGGCTAAACTTGCACCAGCTCTCCAACGTCCATTAAAATCGCCATAATTGGTTTCTTCAGATTGGAAGTAAGCGCCAATATCTGCCGCAAAACTATTGACTGTCTTTAAATCTGGTTGGTTTGGTAATTTCAATGACATATCCGATCTTAAATAACGTAACGTTACGCCCATTGCAATAGATTCGCTTAATTTTAAAGAGTATGAACCGTCAATAGAAAAATCATTTGGTTTTTTCACTCCAGCTGGAGCACCAAATTCATCAGTTAAGTCAATTGTACCTATAGTGAAATAAGTAAGACTTGTAGACCAAGCACTCGTTTCATTTATTTTATTAGAAAATGCTAAATTTCCTAAAAAAACATCATTAGTTAAATTACGTAACCAAGGTGTGTAATTAATAGCTAATGTATATTGTGCTTCGTTAAAGGCAAATTTTGCAGCATTGTGATGCTGTGAATAAGCATCTGGCGCAGTTGCAACTCCCATATCTCCAAGAGCTCCAGAACGCGCATCTGGTGTTATTAATAAAAAAGGTGCTGCTGTTGTAATTGCATTTAAATCATTTTGAGCAATTGTTTTATTGCTGATAAAAAGTAAAATGAGTAGTGTTATTTTTAGTATGTTTTTCATTTTTTTCATTTTGTTTAAAATTCTTTCAAAGAATAATAGCCTACAAATATGGTAAATTTTATTGTAGTATGACTAATTTTTCGATTTTTTCTGTTTTTAAGCCTGTTGAGGCAACTTTTACAATAAGTTTATAAATATAAACACCTTTACCTATTTTGTGACCATAATCATCTAATCCGTCCCAAGTAATGGATCGTGAAAGTGTGCTGTTTGATAGTGTAGTTTCATTAAGTGTCTTTATTAATTTACCTGATATGGTGAATATTTGTACCTGTGTTTCTAATGTTTCATTTGGTTTGTTATGATTAAACCAAAACTCGGTATAATTTATAAACGGGTTTGGGTAATTTAAGACATTATCTAAAACCAATTCTTCATCGCTTACTACCACAAAGTTTAGGCTAGCTTCTGATGGATTATTATACGTATCCCAACATTTAAAAGATATGGTGTGTGGACCAACAGCTAAATTTCTAAAAGGATAATTTACATTCCCTTTTTTAAAATCATTCAATTCAGTTTCGTAATAATCGTTCATTATTATTGGGTTAGATTGATCGCCATCCAAGATGCCAATAATATCATGATCTACAGCGGTGAGCGATGTGTTAATGCCTGATTCATCTTCCAAAACAGCTAAAAATAAAGGCGATTCATTAGTGTTTCCGCCATCAATGAATGAGTGATCATTCATAAATAATTTTATAGTTGGACCAATATTATCTTCTGGCGCATCGGGATTTATGCCTCCAATAATGACATCGGTATTATAACCATTTTTATCAATCAATTGATTTTCGGCGTAGAAGCTTATTTTTGTAGTTCCATAAGCAATTCGTATATCTCTTGGTGCTATAAAATCAAATTTCCAAAGCCCATTTTCAATACTTGCTTTTCCGTTAAATATTTTACTTTCTCTGGTGTCAAACGGAAGAATCATATTCCCCGTATTATTGTCGTTGTTGAGTGTTTCTCTAATCACTTCTTTATCGTAAATAGTGACCGATAATTCGCCATTAAAATTACTGTCCAAAACATTGTTCTGCGTTACAATCCCTTCAAAATAGACATGAGATAACGCTTTTATAGTATCCAAAGAAGTTGTAATGTCTACATCGTTCATTTTGGTAATTATTACATTTGGTTTTGGTTTTGCCAATTTCATTGCAGGATCACCAAAATACTGAATAAATAAACGCTGTGTTTCGTTTGCATTGTCATTTTTAGTTTTGGCAAGTGATTGTGCAATTGTATCGTTATCATCACTACTATCGTAGGCAAGCAAATCACTCATTAAAGCAATATTAAACGGTCCTCCAATGTGGATATAGACTTCACGAGCTGTTGTTATCATTGCGGTTGCTCCACCATCTTTATTGTTAAAAACATCTTCACCAGCAGTAACCCTTTGTGGATTATCATATCTAGAAAATTCACATGTTATGGTAATAAATAAGGGTAATGTTGATTTGTTGTACCAATTATTTATTTGTATTAAGTCTAAAATACGTTCGTTTGCCCAACCGTTTTCACCTCCGTGACCAAAATAATCGATTATTAACGAGCCTCTTTCTACTGCATTATTGATGGCTATTTTTACATCGGGATACGATTCTCCTCCAGCTGAAATTTGTTGTACAAAAGCATCTGCATATATTTTTTTAAGATTATATACAGGTTTATTTGCTTTTATAAAATCTGCTGTAGCTTCTATTTGTTGCACTAATATTATTTCTGCGGGTTTTCCACGTGTAACATCATCGGCAATTAAAGAAATTGTATTACGCCAATCTCCTAATGCGGATTTATGATAGTACGATAAAATTTTATCTACTGAAATTGTTGCTTCTTCATAGTTTTTAACTGGCAATCTGCCAATAGCAACATCAAGCATATTTCCCGATCCATTTGTGTAAGAGTTATAACTGCCATTAGAACTTGTTAAGCTAGAAAAATCACCTTCATTAGCGTCCATCATACCAAAAAAATCATCGGTTATATAGGATGCAGTTAGGCTAAAACTATTTGCCGATTGAAAAGCAATGGTGTTAATACTTAAATTATGACCTTCAGTATTTTTAAAATCATAAGAGCTGTCACCCATAAAAGCGACAAATTTTATTTTTTTATTTGCTGATGAAGCTGTTGTGTAAAGATGATGAATAAAATCTCGTATTGCAGTTGCGTCTTTTGAACCCGAACTAAACTCATTATAAATAGTTTCTTCGGTTAAAACCAAGGTTGATAAATTGGAATGTTGTTGATGGTAATTTGCTAATCTATTTGCTTGGCTAAGTAATTCTTTATCTGTTATAATTAAATAATCAATGTCTGTTATATTATGTAAATTTTGATTGGGAACAGCACCTATTTTTTGAGGTGTGTAATGATTGGATGCGTTTAAAATTGTGTATTCACGTAAACTGCCACCAAATTCTCTAAAAACAAAATCACTTGACCCAGAATCTGCTAATACAAGTTTAGGGTTAATAAAATCGGTTGTGTCCCAAACTTGATATATTGCGGTTGCATTGCCTATCTGATATTCATTTACGGAACTTGTTGTGTTATTTGCAACAGCATAATTTCTAAAAGAGAATTGTTTGTCAGTAGCCATTAAATTTCTTGTTGCATTAATTTCAATATAATCCAAATAACCTTTTGTTGCAGGTACACCTTGATTGTTAAAATCAATAACAACATCAAATGCGCTAGTAGTTATGGCACTTGATGCGTTTTTACTTTTTGTACTGCCTATGGTAGTTGTTGAGGTGCCTATAGAATTGACTGGTAAACTAATAATTGTTGTATTGTTAATACTTAAATCAAAAGATGGATTAGGAACACCTGATGTTTTGGCAATAGCAGCTGCTTTTAATTTTATATGTACATCTTTACTGGTATCTATATTTTCGAAGTTAAATGGGAACGTTTGTTGATTGTTAATACTGAAATTTTCGCCAAAAAATTCTTGTCCAAAATTATCTAAATTTAGGATGTCTTTTTCCCAAACTTTAAAATCATTAAATGTGTTAATAACAGTGTCTGGCGTATTATTTACAGTTGCCTGATTTGCGATACGTTTACCAGGACCATTAGTAACCGAAATAAAATAATAAGCCTGATTGCTATAGACATTTCTTTGATGATGTGCTAATTCATTTGGAACATCATTAATCCAGGAATCTGGTCCTTTTGCATAAAAAAGCACAAAATCATTATCATTAAGTTGATTGTCATCTTCGCCTTCTACAAAAATGGCATTTTCTTGAAGTCCGTCATATCTAAAATCGCTATTTTTTTCGGGAAGCATAGCGCCACCATTTCCGTAAATTTGTATATTTTTTGGATTAATATTGCCAGATATGCCAATACTTTGTAAAAAAGCTTTATCCATTTTATAAACCCCAGTAGTTTCTATTGCAATTTTATACCAAGTTCCAGTTGCTAAAGGAGAATCGTGGATACTACTTGCGTTTTTAAAAATTGTTTTTGGTGTAATTGTATATTTTAAATCAAATGAAATGATTTTTTTTAAAACACCATTGTTATAAATTAAAGGTGTTAAATTAAAAAATATATATGCTTGTTCTCTTTCATTAGTGATAAAGAGTGAACTTTGTAATTTTGTAGGAAAAGCAGTTTGACTTAACGCAGGATAGTTGTTTTTTGAAATGGTTTTGTAAATAACGTTTGTAATTGTGTAAGAGCTTATTGTAGAATTATTACTTATTTTCCAGCGTTTACTATAATAAGGTAAGAGATTTTCATCAATGGCTTTATTTTCTAAAAGCGGAATGACTAGGGTTTTGTTATTATTTATACTAATCTCACTTTTATTTTGCCACTTTAAAGTAAAAGATTCTTTTTTTTGTTGCGCATTGGAAAAATGCAACATAAAAATGATAGATAATGGTATTAAAAGGTTTTTTGCAAACATATGAAGATAAACGAAAAAAAAAACGGGTTATTTTAAATTATGATAAATATTTTATACTAAAGCAAAAATACATGCGTTATTAGCAATAATATAAGAATTTGTCGTAAATTTTTATTTAATATTACTTGGCTAAAAGTATTATTATTGTAAATTGCGACACTTTTAAAAACTAAAATACGTATTAAAGTAAAAGGATTATGACAATAAATCGAATATTTAAGGGACTATTATGGGCAATAGTAATATTTTCTTTAGCTAGTTGTGGCGGCAAAAGATCAAGCGGAACTTCATCATTAACAGGATGGAGCTTTAATGATTTTGATGGCGGAGCAGGCGATAATTATAAAGGACAACCTACACCACCAGGAATGGTTTTAATTGAAGGTGGAACATTTACAATGGGTCATGTTCAAGATGATGTAATGGCAGATTGGAATACAACGCCTGTAAAAATGCAAATTCGTTCATTCTATATGGATGAAGCGGAAGTTACAAACAGAGAGTATCGTTTGTTTTTGCAATGGATGGAAAAAGTTTATCCACCATCAAATGATAACTATAGAAACATTTATACGTCTGTATTACCAGATACTTTGGTATGGAGAAATACTTTAGGAGAAGCAGAATTATTGACCGAGACTTATTTGCGTCATCCGTCATATAATGAATATCCTGTTGTTGGAATTTCTTGGGTACAAGCAAATGAGTACTGTAAGTGGAGAACCAACATGGTAAATGAAAAAATATTAATGGACAAAGGAATCTTAACAGATTTGTTTAACGTTGATTCTTTATCTGTTGAAGGTAAAAATCATTTTGATACGGATGTTTATTTATCAGACCCAACCAAATTATTTGATGGCGATTCTTCAATATACGAAAAAGGATTACCGGATTTAGCTAAAAAGAAAAAGAAAAGAAAAAAAGGTGCTAGAAAAACAAGATCTAGAGGTGATAAAGGAGAAGATAAACCAAAGCGTAAAGGAAGAGGTTCAAAAGGTTTTACTGGAAGACATGCTAAAGTTGCTGATGGAATATTAACTCAAAAATTTAGATTACCAACAGAAGCTGAATGGGAATATGCTGCAAAAGCTTTAGTAGAGAATAGAGAGTATAATAACATTACAGGTAGAAAGAAATTCTCTTGGAATGGAAAATATACGCGTAGTAATTCAAAACGTTCTAGAGGTGATGAGATGGCAAATTTCAAACTTGGTAAAGGTAACTACAGTGGTTTATCTGGTTGGAGTGATGATGGAGCAGATATTTCAATTTATGTGAGAGCATACAAACCAAATGCATACGGACTTTATGATATGACGGGGAATGTTGCAGAATGGGTACAAGATGTTTATAGACCAATAATTGATAATGACGCAAATGATTTTAATTATTATAGAGGGAATTCATATAGTAAGAAAATGATTGACGAAAATGGTAAAGTGGTTGTGGTTGATGAAAATTCAATTGTTTACGATACACTTGATAATGGATTGATTAGAGCTAAAGATTTACCAGGAAGTTTAAAATACATACCTATTACTAAGTCAGATGCATTTATGAGAGAGAATTATGAAAAATCATATAATGTAGATAGTAAAGATGGAGATATAGCTTCAACTAGAGAGTATTATATTGATGAAGAAGATTTAGAAACAAAACCTAGAATGTATAATCACCCTGTAATTCCAAACGAAGTAGGAGAGAGTGGTTATAGAAAACAAGGTTACGATAAAAAATTAAGAAACACTTTAATTAGTGATAGAACACGAGTTATAAAAGGTGGTTCTTGGAATGACAGAGCTTATTGGTTAGATCCATCTCAACGTCGTTATTTACCAGAATATATGGCAACTAATTATGTTGGTTTCCGTTGTGCAACGGATAGATTAGGACCAATGTCTGACAAGAAAAGAAAAGCTTATCATAAATAAGCATTATTAATAAAAATTTAATCCTCATTAATATTAATTAATGAGGATTTTTTATTTTTACACTATGATAAAAAAAATATATGCACTTTATAAAAAGAGTTTTACGGTAAGTACAGACACACGTAACATTATTCCAAACTCTATTTTTTTCGCATTAAAAGGCGAAAATTTTAATGCAAACAAGTTCGCTTTGGAAGCACTAAAAAAGGGGGCATTATATGCTGTTATAGATGAAAAAGCGTATCAAACCGATAAACGATTAATTCTAGTAAAAGACGTTTTAAAAACATTACAACAATTAGCAAGTTATCATAGAGAAAAATTAGGAATTCCTATTATTTCACTAACAGGTAGTAATGGAAAAACAACAACTAAGGAGTTGATAAAAACAGTTTTGTCACAAAAATACAATGTTACTGCAACTAAAGGTAATTTAAACAACCATATTGGCGTGCCTTTAACCTTATTGTCAATGACGCCTAAAACAGAAATAGGTGTTGTAGAATTAGGAGCAAATCATGCTAAGGAAATTGAATTTTTATGTACTATTTGTAAACCGGACTTTGGATATATTACCAATTTTGGGAAGGCCCATTTAGAAGGTTTTGGAAGTTTGGAAGGTGTTGTTACAGCTAAATCTGAATTATACGATTATTTAAATGAACATGATAAATTGGTTTTTATAAATGCTGATGATAAGTTGCAAGTTGAAAAATCTAAAGGTATTGAATCAGTAAGTTTTGGCTCAAAAAAATCAGATTTTAGTATCACTTTAGCGCAAGCAAACCCATTTGTAAGTGTTTTGTATAAAGAGTTACTTATAAATAGTAATTTGATTGGGAATTATAATTTCTCCAACATTGCTGCAGCAATTATAATAGGTGCTCATTTTAAAGTTCCAGAGACTGCTATTAAAAAAGCTATTGAAGAATACAAGCCAACAAATAACCGTTCTCAAATTATTAAAACAAAACAAAATAAAGTGATTCTTGATGCTTACAATGCCAATCCAACAAGTATGAGGTGCGCATTAGAAAACTTAAGTGATTTAACCGATGAGAATAAAATAGCAATCTTAGGTGATATGTTTGAATTGGGAGAATATGCGCCTTTTGAGCATCAAAAAATTGTAGATTTAATCTCTGATTGTACGATTGATTTTGTGTATTTGTTAGGTGAAAATTTTGCTAAAACGACTATTAAATCTCGAAAAATTAAAGTTTTTAAAACCTTTAAAGATTTCGAAAAAACCTTTAATAAGAATGCTATAAAAGATACTACTTTTTTAGTTAAAGGTTCGCGCGGCATGGCTTTGGAGCGTGTGATGGATTTTATTGATTAAGTTGGTTTTTAAATTCAGCTTCAACTATTGAAGACCTCTAATTTCCAACCTCGCTAATAAAACGGATTCTCATCACTCTAAGCTCTTCAATATCAAAATCACCGTCAAATTCCTCTAAAGCAAGCTCTATTTTATCGGATTCAGCTTCCATAAAATAATCATAAATATCATCTTGATCTTCTTCATCAATCATCTCATTAATACAATAACGAATATCTAATTTTGTACCCATATATACAATACTCTCCATTTCATTAATTAATTCATCCATGGATAAACCTTTTGATTTCGCGATATCTTCCAACGGAATTTTTTTATCGGTATTCATAATAATAGAAAGCTTAAGTGTTGAGTTTGTTCCTACACTTTTCACTACAATATCATCGGGTCTAAAAATGTTATTTTCTTCAACGTAATCGGTTATTAAAGTTACAAAATCTTGACCGTATTTTTTAGCTTTCCCTTCACCAACTCCATGAACGTTTGCCAATTCTTTTAAAGTTATTGGGTATTTTAAAGTCATATCCTCCAAAGAAGGATCTTGAAATATCACAAAAGGTGGTACACCTTTTTCTGAACCAACACGTTTTCGTAAATCTTTTAAAAGTTTCATTAATTGTTCATCAGTAGAAGAACCTGCGCCTTTTTCATTAGTTATAATGTTATCATCACTATCTACATTGTAAATATGATCTTCGGTCATTAAAAAGGATACTGGATTTTCAATAAACTCTAAACCTTCTTTAGTTGTTTTTAAAACACCGTATTGTTCAATTTCTTTTGATAATTTATGATCAACCAATACTTGACGTATCAATGCCATCCAATAATTTGCAGGCTTATCTTTACCAATTCCAAAAAAGGGCTGTTGATCAGATTTTCTAGATTTTAATAAAGCATTAGAGTTACCAACTAAAACATTAATTATCTCTTTAGATTTGTATTCTTGATTTGTATCTCGTACAACTTCTATTATTTTTTTTACATTATCTTTTGCTTCTACTCTTGTTTTAGGATTTCTCGTGTTGTCATCCATATCGGCTCCTAAGCCATTTATTTCATCAAATTCTTCACCAAAATAATGTAATAAAAATTTACGTCTACTCATAGAAGTTTCTGAGTAAGCAACAACTTCTTGTAATAAAGCATTGCCAATTTCTTGCTCAGCAACAGGTTTCCCTGAGAGGAATTTTTCTAATTTTTCAATGTCTTTATAAGCGTAATATGCCAAACAGTAGCCTTCGCCGCCATCGCGTCCGCCACGTCCAGTTTCTTGATAATAACTCTCTAAACTTTTTGGAATATCATGATGAATTACAAAACGTACATCTGGTTTGTCAATACCCATTCCAAATGCAATTGTAGCTACAACCACATCTGTATCTTCCATTAAAAACATATCTTGATGCCTTACACGTGTTTTGGCATCCAGTCCTGCGTGATATGGCACTGCTTTAATACCATTTACTTGTAAAACTTGAGCTACTTCCTCTACCTTTTTTCGACTTAAGCAATAGATGATTCCCGATTTCCCTTCATATTGTCTTACAAAACGAATAATATCTTTATTAACATCTTTAGTTTTGGGACGTACATCGTAAAATAAATTAGGTCGATTAAAGGATGCTTTAAAACGAGTAGCATCGGGCATTTTTAAATTTTTTAAAATATCCTCTTCTACTTTAACGGTTGCTGTTGCTGTTAACCCGATAATTGGCACTTCTGCAATTCGCGATATTATAGCACGTAAATTACGGTATTCTGGTCTAAAATCATGACCCCATTCTGAGATACAATGCGCTTCGTCAATCGCTAAAAAAGTAATTTTTTGTTGTTTTAAAAAATCGATGTACTCTTCTTTTATTAAGGACTCTGGCGCAACGTAAAGTAATTTTGTAATACCATTAGCAATATCGCTTTTAACCTGAGCTACATCACCTTTATTAAGGGATGAATTTAGTACATGAGCAATCCCTCTTTCTGTAGAAATCCCTCTAATTGCATCTACTTGGTTTTTCATTAATGCAATTAGCGGAGATACAACAATTGCTGTGCCTTCTTGCATCAATGCAGGTAATTGATAACATAATGATTTTCCACCACCAGTTGGCATAATTACAAACGTATTTTTTCCAGCCATTAAACTTTCAATGACAGGTTTTTGCAAGCCTTTAAATTTATTAAAGCCAAAATATTTTTTTAAGGCTTTGTTAAGGTCAATTGTTGTAGCAGTCATGCTTTTTTTAATGTATTTTATTTAAATTACAAAAACAAGTCGC
>JAZGEV010000105.1:0-7709 GCA_036478895.1 Flavobacteriaceae bacterium
AATGCAAGACGATTTAATGCATTTATTTATAGAGAAGAAAATGTATATGGAAATAGAGATATAAAAGATTATATTAAAAATAATTCATTATTTCAAGTTCAAGAATCTACAGTGATTAAAAATCAAATTCGTGATTATGAATTGGATATGTGGAATTACTAAATAATATTTTTAAAAAACTAACCTCACTGTTTGTGAGGTTTTTTTTGCTTAAAACTAAGCGTGTAATTTTTCCATAACATTATTAATTTACGTATTTTTGAAAAAAAAGCACCTATGAAAAATCCTAATGATAGTTTTATAAAAGGACGCGTTAGAAGTTTGAAATTTGCATTGAAAGGCGCTTATCTTTTAATTACAACTGAAGACAGTATAAAAGTACAATTTACTGTTGGGATATTAATGACAATTTTTGGTTTTTTTATGCATTTATCACCATCAGAATGGATGTTTCAAAGTCTTGCAATAGGTATGGTTTTAGTGGCAGAATCATTAAATACAGGTATAGAAAAATTATCAGATTTTGTACATCCTGATTTCCATAAAAAAATAGGATTTATAAAAGACATATCTGCAGGAGCAGCAACATTTGCAGCGATTATTGCGATAATTATAGGTTTAATAATCTACATACCTAAGTTTACTTAAAAAATAACGTTAAGTTAGTATATATAGAATGGCAAAAAAGAAACAAAATAAAGCACTTAAAAATAACGCGACTAAAATTGGTTTTTTTAAGAACCAACAAACACATCTTGGCTTTGGTGTATTTTTTGTTTTGCTTTCTATTTGGGTTCTAGGCGCATTTATTTCTTATTTTTCTCACGGTTATGAAGATCAAAGTCAAATTGTTGAATTTGCAAATAGAACAGTTGAAACAAAAAACAGTTTAAGTAAAATAGGCGCTTCAATAAGTCATTTATTTATTTATAAAGGTTTTGGGATTTCAGCATTAGTATTACCTTTACTTTTACTGATTACAGGCTTGTTTTTAATATTTGATATTCCCTTAAAAAAAATACGTAAAACAACATTTATTGCCATAATTACGATGCTTTGGTCATCAATAGCGTTAGCAGTATTCACATTTAAAAAAAGTATCTTACCTGGTGTTTTTGGATTTGAAATTAATGATTTTTTGCAAGATTATATTGGTAAAATAGGCGTAATACTTTTATTGTTTTTTGCACTTCTTTTGTTTTTAATTTTTAAACTAAAGTGGAAACCTACATCAATTAAACAAATTATTCCGAAGAAAAAAAACAATACGGACTCACCATTATCAACCAAATTAGGTTCGAGTAATCAAAAACAAGGTGTAAATAAAGAAGAAACACCTATAAAGAATGATCTTATTCAGCCAGTAAATGAAATAAAATCAATAAATCCATCAAATATTAGTTTAGATATTGATAATTTACAACCAACCCTTAAGAAGAAAGTAATTAAGGACG
This sequence comes from Flavobacteriaceae bacterium, assembly GCA_036478895.1. Classification (GTDB taxonomy): domain Bacteria; phylum Bacteroidota; class Bacteroidia; order Flavobacteriales; family Flavobacteriaceae; genus S010-17. The sequence goes on from JAZGEV010000105.1 coordinate 1,455, forward strand.
CTCCAAATCTTGATATGAAAGTTGATGTCCCTAAGCCAGAAGAGTCAATAGACATGAAAGTTGAAAAGATTGTTGATGAAGATAATGTTGTCGAAAATTTATCAAATAAATTAGTTGAAGATTTTGGTGAATACGATCCACGCTTGGAGCTATCTGACTTTAAATTTCCAACCTTGGATTTATTAAAAGATTATGGTGATGAAGTAATAACCATTAATCAAGAAGAGTTAGAAGTCAATAAAAATCGTATTGTACAAACATTAAGTGATTATAAAATAGGTATTCGTAGTATTACAGCAATGGTTGGTCCAACAATTACCTTATATGAAATAATTCCAGAAGCTGGTGTTAGAATATCCAAAATTAAAAACTTAGAAGATGATATTGCTTTATCGTTATCGGCTCTTGGAATACGAATCATAGCGCCAATGCCAGGTAAAGGTACAATTGGTATAGAAGTGCCTAATAAAAAGGCGAATATTGTTTCCATGCGATCTGCTATTGCGTCAAAGGTTTTTCAAAGCTCAACAATGGAGCTACCAATTGCGTTTGGAAAAACCATTTCTAACGAAACTTTTGTAGCAGATTTAGCAAAGATGCCTCACTTATTAATGGCTGGTGCTACTGGACAAGGGAAATCGGTTGGTTTAAATGCTGTATTAACCTCTTTATTGTATAAAAAACATCCAGCAGAAATCAAGTTTGTATTAATTGATCCAAAAAAGGTAGAATTGACCTTATTTAATAAAATTGAACGCCATTATTTAGCTAAATTACCCGATGCTGAAGAAGCTATTATTACGGATACTGCAAAGGTTGTAAATACATTAAATTCGTTGTGTATAGAAATGGATGATCGCTATGATTTATTGAAAAATGCGTTTGTTAGAAATATAAAAGAATACAATGTTAAGTTTAAAAATAGAAAACTTAATCCAGAAAATGGACATCGTTACTTACCATATATCGTTTTGGTTATTGATGAATTTGCCGATTTAATTATGACTGCTGGTAAAGAAGTTGAAACGCCAATTGCACGATTAGCACAGCTTGCAAGAGCTATTGGGATTCATCTTATTGTTGCAACTCAAAGACCTTCGGTAAATGTAATTACAGGTATTATAAAAGCTAATTTCCCTGCTAGAGCTGCTTTTAGAGTGACATCAAAAATTGATTCGAGAACAATATTAGATGCCTCTGGTGCAGATCAATTAATTGGTCGTGGAGACATGTTAGTTTCTACAGGTAATGAAATTGTACGAATTCAGTGTGCCTTTGTTGATACACCAGAAGTGGAAAGATTAACCGAATACATTGGCTCTCAAAGAGCTTATAATAGTGCTTATTTATTACCCGAATATATAAGTGATGAAAGTGGCACAAGTATTGATATAGATATAAAAGATAGAGATAAATTATTTGAAGAAGCAGCTTATGTTATTGTAAATGCACAACAAGGATCGGCTTCTTTATTACAACGAAAATTGAAATTGGGATACAATAGAGCTGGGAGAATCATAGATCAATTAGAGGCTGCTGGTATTGTTGGACCATTTCAAGGTAGTAAAGCTCGTGATGTATTAGTTACAGATGTTTTAGCTCTTGATGAATTATTAGCAAATGAAAAATTATAAAAAATAGATTATGTTAAAAAAAGGAATCACATTAACATTTATTGTTTTAGCGATAACATTCGGTTATTCGCAAAATAGTACAAAAGCAAAAACACTATTAGATCAGGTTTCTGCAAAAATGAAAACGTATGAAAATTCGTATATCGAATTTAAATATAGCTTAGATAATGATAAGGAAGATTTACATCAAGAAACCAAAGGTAACGCTTCATTAAAAGGCGATTTATATTCCTTAAATTTTATGGGAGCTACTCAGATATTTGATGGAAAAAAAATATATACCATAATGACCGATGATGAAGAGATTAATATTACCGATCCAGATGAGGAAGAAGATATTACACCTGCCAAATTATTTTCTTTTTATAAAGAAGGTTTTACATATGAATGGGATATCGTTCAGAACGTTCAAGGTCGAAAAATTCAATATGTTAAATTAATCCCAATTGATAGTAAATCTGAATTGAAGTACGTACTTTTGGGTATTGATAGTAAAACAAAAAACATTTATAAAATCATTCAAAACATAAATAACGGTTCAAAAATCACGATTAATATCACTAAATTTAAAACCAATATTGAAATGTCTGATAAATTATTTATATTTAACCGACAGAAATATGAAGATGGTGGTTATATTATAAATGACTTATAAATAACGTTCACATAGTAGTGTTTCAATCATAAGAATAGAAAGCATTGAAAATATTAGATAAATATATAATTAAAAATTTTATCATTCCTTTTCTCGCCACTTTTTTAGTGGTGCTTTTTGTTTTAGTAATGTTGGCTTTATGGCAAGCTTTTGATAAAATTGCTGGTCGTGGTTTAAGTCCCGAAGTTATTTTTAAATACTTAGGATACACTTCTTTAATGGTTACAGCAGAAGCTTTGCCTATTGGTATTCTATTATCTTCTATAATGGCAATGGGAAATTTGTCTGAACATTATGAGTATGCAGCTATTAAATCTGCTGGAATTTCTTTATATCGCATGTTAAGACCTTTAGCTATCTTTATGATGGTTTTAAGTATGTTGAATTTTGTATTTTTAAACTATGTTTTTCCATATGCTACTTATGAATCGATGAATTTATTGGTTAATATGAAGAAAAAAGAGCCAGCAATGGCTTTAGTCGCAGGCTCATTTAATACAGATATTCCAGGATATAGTATAAAATTTTCTGAAAAATATGGCGAAAAAAACAACCTTTTAAAAGAGGTTTTAATTTATGACCTTACAGAAAAGAAATATAATAATGTTGTAATTACTGCTAAGTATGGCGAAATTACTTCTTTACCAAATAGTAAATACATGACGCTTATATTAAAAGATGGTCATTATTACAAAGATATTTTAGAAAAAGGTTATCGTCCTATAAAGGATAATATGCCATTTATAAAATCACATTTTAAAGAGCATCAAATTAATTTTGATATTTCTAATTTGGATGATTTTGATGATGATAAAAAAATAGACCAACGTAAGCGAATGCTTAATTTAAAGCAACTTCAAGATAAAGCTAAAAGTAAAAGAATTCCATATCAAAAGCACATAGCAAATACCAATAACAAGTATTTTAGCGATGTTAAAGCTAATAAATTGCATAAAGACACTGTTGCTGAAAATTTATCGGAAACGTCTATTTTAGCTAATTTTACAGATAAAAATAAAGTAAAAATATTAAAGAATGCAACATCAAGTATGAAGCATGTTCTTACCAATTTAAAATCCACAAAAGATGGCTTTAAAAGAAAAAAATTAAACATTAACAAATATGAAGTAGAATATCATAACAGAATATCATTATCATTATCTTGTTTAATCTTATTTTTAATTGGCGCACCTTTGGGGTCAATTATTAGAAAAGGAGGCTTTGGTGTGCCAATGATTATTGCAATATTAATTTATGTTGTCTATCATTTTTTAAGAGTAATATCTGCAAATATGGCTGATACAGGTAAAATACCAGCAATAATTGGTGGTTGGATGCCAACGATTATTATGTTACCTTTTGGACTGTTTTTGGTCAGTAGAGCTGTGAAGGATAAAGGTTTTGTGAGTTTTGATGTCATTAGCAAACCAATCATCTTGTTTTTTAAAAAAATAAATGACCGTTTTGGAAAGAAATCTAAAGTGATTTAATTTAAAAAACGATCAATTTCTTTACGAGAGCTTATGCTTAGTTTAGAATAAATATTATTAATGTGACTTTTAATTGTACTTAAACTCACAAATAATTTTTCAGCAATTTCTTTATTACTATGTTGATTCATTAACTCAAAAACATTTTGTTCTTGAGTGGTTAAAACTGTTTTGTAGTCAATTTTCGGTTCAATTTTATTTGTGTATTTTTTTGATTTTTTTAGTTGAAAAAAATTCATTATCAAAGATAAAAATAGCAATAGACCTAAAGCATAAGCGATCCATTGAAACTGTGATTTTTTCGTTTTTAACATTGGATATTGATCTTTTACTAAGGTATTTTTAAAATGATTTAAATACGTAGTGTTTTTGTATTGAGCTTCTAGTTTTTGGAGTAAATTATTGTAATAAGAAGATTTTTTCAAATCTTCTAAATAAAAATCTTTACTTATTGCGTGATCATTGGCATATAAATAGAATGCGTATAGTTCTGCTAATGGTTCATTAAAAGTTTTGCTAAATTTTTGCAAAGCTTTGAAATGATTACGATACATGTTTTTACGTTGTAAATCACTTTTTGAATATTGTAATTTTGACAATAATTCTTCTTGCATTGTATCAATTTCAAACAGTGCACTATTTCGGATATTTTTATATTCCATATCGCAAAACATTTGAGAAATATTATTTAACGGAAAATGGATGGTATCTGTGTTGTTTGCAATAAAAATAATCTCCTTACTATCTTCACAGTGGTTTAATAGATGTTTGTAATCTGATATGTTATTATTACAATTATCAATATGAATTTTATAAATACGATTTTCATTAGCTAATAAATCACCTTTAAATTCAAATTCTTTGGTGGAATTAATTTGACTTTCTAATAAAATATGTTCGGTAAAAAAAAGGTTTTTTTTGTTACAATCGTTTACAATGCTTAAATAGACCGTTGCATTTTTAAAATCGTCATTAACAACGCCCGAAAATTGAAATTGTGCAGTCACTTTTGTAAAGCATACTAAAAACCCAATATATAATACTATACTTTTCATGCGAATTAATTTATCCGTGTACCAATGGTAAAATTCCTTTATTTTTCATATAATCAGCTTCGTAAGATAGTAATTTATCCCATTTTTCATCTACAATTGTTCGGTCTTGATATTGTCTGGCAAAACGTAAAAACATGGTGTGATGTCCAGCTTCGGATTCTAAAAGTCCTTTAAAAAATAGTGCTAATTCGGCGTCTTTTAAATGTTCCGATAATACTTTAAAACGTTCACAACTGCGAGCTTCAATGACTGAAGCCATTAATAGCCTACTAATTAATGCTTCTGTACGATCTTTTGTTTTTGGAAAAAATTTACTTAAATATTTTGCATAGTCACTTTTTTGATCACGTCCTAAAACCATACCTTTAGAAACCATAATGTCGTGTACCATTTTAAAATGCTCCATTTCTTCAATGGCGTGAGCCGATAAAGCTTGTACCATTTTTGTTTCTTCGGAATAGTTTATTATTAATGATATTGCTGCTCCAGCAGCCTTCTGTTCTGCATAAGCGTGATCTGTAAGTAATTGCTCTAAATTACCCTCAACAATGTCAACCCATTTTTTATCGGTTTCTGATTTTAATCCAAGCATTATTTTATACTTATTTAATATTTATAATTTTACTCTACCAAGTTTTTATATCAACAAAAATATGCATAAAAACACTTAAGTAACTGAAAAACTTATAGGCTAAAGTAATTTAATTTACTGTATTAGCAACAATAATAAATACAAAAGTATGAGTTTGTCATAAGAAAAGAAATTAAAAAATTATATTATTAAGACTTACTATTTTTTTATAATGATAAAACTCTTACAATTCTAAATCAAATTTATTTTTAAATACAGCAATGAGCTTGTTTTTATCCTTTAAATAATCAAACTTTTCTTGTGGTGTATAGGCAAATTTTTTCACAGCTTCTTCATTTACAGTGATATCAAAATCAACATAATAATTATTTAATTCGGGTTTTATGAAGCGCAAAATAATTGGTTTTGCTTTTTCTAAATTTACTTTAAGGGATGAATTTGGAAGCTCTAACTCTAACATATTTCCATTTGCAATTGGTTGACAACTGCGTAGGAGTGAAGCTAAAAGTTGTTCGCCTTTTTTAAGAACTTGTTGCGTGTATATATCCCATAATTCTTGAACCTTTTTTGTTGTAAATGGTGTGCTTGGAAGGTTTTCATCAATTTTTTCAACAACAGTTACTTTTTCTTTCAACTCTTTTTTTTCTGATAAGCTTTTAAAAGATAATGCTGAATGACGTCTTTTTCCAGTTGAAACTACTGCTGTTTGTTTTTCTACAGTAACAGGTTTTTGTATTGTAGGAACTTTGGTTTTTTCTGTTGCTTTTTGTTGAATAACTGGTGCATCAATTTTTTCAATGATAATTTTTGATGTAAAATGAGATGCAGG
>JAZGEV010000106.1:0-12166 GCA_036478895.1 Flavobacteriaceae bacterium
AATTGGTTATTCTTACGATTATACATTAACAAAATTAGGAGATTTTAACAGTGGTTCACACGAGTTATTTTTACAATACGATGTAAACTTATCACGTAAAAACTTGAAATCACCAAGATTCTTTTAAAAACAACAACTATTAAACAATAAAAAATGAAAAATATAACCCTATTATTACTTTTATTCTCTGTATTTACATTTTCACAAACAACACCTGGTGAGTACGAGGTAAATAATTTAGATTCAAACACTAAAAATTCTGATTTTGGTACGACTTTTTATGGCAATGATAAAATTATTTTTTCATCAGCTTCAAGACAAAAAAAGATATTAAAAAATAATTGGAATAATAAGCAGCCTTTTTTAGATTTATATGAAGCATCTATTAATACTGACGGAACTGTAAGCAATGTGAAAGAATTTTCAAATAAATTGAATACTAGATTTCATGAAGCGTCAATTTCATTTACGCCCGATCAAAAAACTGTTTTCTTTACAAGAAACAATTATTTTAAAAATAAATTAGGGAAAGATACAGAAGGAATGACAAACATTGCTTTGTACAAAGCAACTGTTGCACCAGATGGCGGATGGACAGACGTCAAATCTTTACCTTTTAACAATGTGAAATATTCAGTTGGATCTCCAGCAGTTAGTAAAGACGGTAAGAAATTATACTTTGCATCAGATATGCCAGGTACTAATGGTTTAACCGATATTTATGTGGTTGACTTATTAGGAGAAAATTCTTACGGAATACCAAAAAATTTAGGAAAAAAAATCAACACCTCTGGAAGTGAAAATTTCCCTTATATTGATGATGACAATGTTTTATACTTCTCTTCTGACAGTCAAAAAGGCGGCTTAGGCGGTTTGGATGTTTATGCAGCAAAAATTTATGACGATTCTATATCAGATATTTTACACTTAGGGCATCCTGTTAATAGTAATGCAGATGATTTTGCCTACATACTAAAAAATGGGGACACTCAAAATGAAGGTTACTTTTCTTCAAACAGATCAGGTGGAAAAGGAGATGATGATATTTACCATTTTAAATCTTCACCGCCATTAAAAATTGAATGTAACCAAACTGTAGTAGGTACAATTAAAGATAAGAAAACAAATGCCTTAATTGCTGGAGCTGTAGTAGTTATATTTGATGGTGATGATAATGAAATTGATACAGCTACAACTAATAAAACAGGTTCCTATAAATTTTCAATTACTTGCGAAAATGATTACAAAGTAAAAGCTAGTAAAGAAGAATATAAAAGTGATGAGAAAACGTTTACAACAACTTTAGATCCTGATGTAAAAATAACACATAATTTAGTTTTAGATCCAATAATTCCAGTTGTAATTCCAGTTGTAATTCCAGAACCTGAAGTAGTTGTTGTTAGGCAACGTGTTGTTGTAAATATTCAACCAATTTATTTTGATTTAGATAAATCTAATATAAGACAAGATGCAAGAATTGAATTAGATAAAGTTGTTGAAATAATGCAAAAACACTCTAATTTAATGATTGAAGGTGGTTCACATACAGATAGTAGAGGTGACTCAAAATATAACGAAAGTTTATCTTCTCGAAGAGCAAATTCAACAGTAGCATATATCGTTTCAAAAGGCATAGATGCAAGTAGAATTACAGCAAGAGGTTACGGAGAGACACGTATTATTAATCAATGTATTGATGGCACTAAATGTACCGAATATGATCATCAACAAAATCGTAGAACCGAATTTGTAATATTAAACCCAGATGTTTTAGGTTTTTATTAAGCGGTACTTAATTAATAGAATAACATATTTAAAAAAACAATTCAAAACTACGGTATTTATAATTCTGTAGTTTTGTTTTATAATAAATATTCGACACACTTATATGAAAAAGAAAATCATCTTATTAATTTTAATTACACTTACAAGTCTTTCCTATTCACAACGGACTGCTGGAGAATATAATATTAAAGTATTAAAAGAAAACTCAGACAAATCTGACTTTGGACCTGCCTTTTATGGCGATGGCTATCTTGTATTTGCTTCATCAAAAAGTATTTCTGGCAAAAAATGGGAAGGCAATAACCAATCTTTTTTAGATTTATATATTTGTGAAATATTAGAAAACGGAAACACTGGAAATCTTCAAAAATTTGACAATAATGTAAATGGTGAATATCATGAATCATCTGTATCGTTTACGCCAGATGGCGAAGTTGTTTATTTTACAAGAAACAATAATAATTTTGGTGAAGAAATTGTAGCTGTTGACACTACAGCAGTTTCTAAAAAAAAGAAAAGAGGTCGTCATAAAAAGAAGCGTGAAAAAGCATCGTCCTCTACAAAAAACATGTCATTTTTAGCAATTTATCGAGCAGATGTAATTGATGGAAAATGGAAAAATATTGAAGCATTACCTTTTAATAATAAAAATTATTCTGTAGCACATCCATCTGTAGATAAAGATGGTAAAAAGTTATATTTCTCTTCTGGCGCATCTGGCTTTGGCATGTCAGATATTTTTGTAGTTGATATTAATGAAGATGGTACTTATAGTGAACCAAGAAATTTAGGAAAAAAAATAAACACACGTGGAAGAGATAATTTTCCTTTTATAGACGATAAAAATATTCTCTATTTCTCATCGGATAGTCGTGTAAAAGGTATTGGAGGACTGGATATCTATGCAGCAAAAATTTATGATGATGGCAGTATTTCTGACGTGTTACATTTACCAGAACCTATTAATACTCTAGAAGATGATTTTAGTTTTATTGTAAACAATGATATTGATCAAGGTTATTTTTCTTCAAATCGTGAAGAAGGCGGTGTTGGTGATGATGATATTTATTATTTCAATGCACATGTGCCACTTAGTTTTGAATGTCAAGAACAACTCTCTGGGATCGCACGAAATGCAAAAACATCTAAAATTTTACCAAACACAATCATAGCTATATATAGTGGTGATGAAAAAATAAAGGAAGTAAATACCGATGATGAAGGTCATTATTCAGTTGGCTTAAAATGCGATTCAAAAATTAAATTATTTGCTACAAAAAAAGGGTTTGATGGTGATGAAAAAATCGTTAAAACATCTGGTAATTATACTAAAAAGCATCGTGTTGACTTTAAACTTAAACCTGTTATTTGTAATCAATTAGTTACTGGTACTGTTTTAAATTCAACAGATAAGACACCATTATCAAGAGCATTAATTACAATTTACAATGAGAAAGGTAAACGAATTGATAAAACTAAAACCGATTCTAGAGGTAAATTTAGTTTAGATTTAACCTGCAGTAGTAACTATAGAGTTACAGCCATTAAAAAAGATTTTGAGATGTCTGAAACCACATTTAGCACAACTGACGACAATAGAGCGACCCAAACAGTTTCTTTAGAGTTAAAGAAATATGTTTGCAATAAAACAGTATCGGGAATAGTTAATAATAACAACACGAAACAACCGCTAGGAAATGTGACTATTACAGTCTTTAACGAAAGTGATATGGAAGTTACAAGTACTACATCTGATTCTAATGGAAACTATTCAATGTTACTTGATTGTAAACAAAAATATAAAATCATAGCCTCTAAAAAGGGATTTGAATCTGATGAAGTTTCTTTTAAAATTAAAAAATCTAATGTTGCATTTGACTTTAATTTAAATATTAAAATTGAAGAAGTGATAAGAGTAAGAGATAAAATTATTGTGAATATTAATCCTATTTACTTTGAATTAGATTCATATAAAATTGTTAAAGATGCTGCAATAGAATTGGATAAAGTAGTTGCTATTATGAAAAAATATCCGAATTTAAAAATAGAAGCTGGTTCACATACCGATTCTAGAGGTCCATCAAAATACAATAAAACATTATCTTCAAAACGTGCCAATTCAACAGTAAACTATATTACTAAAAAAGGTGTTGATGGTCGTAGAATTTATTCAAAAGGATATGGAGAAAACCAACCAACCAATCGTTGTGTTGATGGTGTAAATTGTTCTAAAGATGAACACAGCCAAAACAGAAGAACAGAATTTGTAATTTTAAATCCTGAAATTTTAAATCTAGATTAATATAAAATTTAGCATAAAAAAACATCTTGTAATCTAATTAGATTACAAGATGTTTTTTTAATTAAAGCTATTTGGTTTAAAATAAATTACCTTGTCTGTTGGTTCGAATCCGTCCTAAATGTTTATAGGCAAGCTCTGTGACTTCTCTACCTCTTGGCGTTCGCATAATAAAACCTTGTTGAATTAAAAAAGGTTCGTAAACCTCTTCAATTGTTTCAGAATTTTCACTTACCGCAGTCGCTAAAGTACTTAAACCTACTGGACCACCTTTAAATTTATCTATAATTGTTAAGAGAATTTTATTATCCATTTCATCCAATCCATGCGCGTCTACTTGTAAAGCTTCTAGAGCAATTTTTGAAATATTAATATCAATGTTACCATTGTTTTTTATTTGCGCAAAATCTCTTACACGACGTAATAAAGCATTTGCAATACGTGGTGTTCCACGACTTCTTCCAGCAATTTCTATGGCGGCTTCCATAGAAATTGGCACTTTTAAAATGCCAGCACTACGTTGGACTATAGTGGTTAAAATTTCTGTATTGTAATATTGCAAACGACTACTAATACCAAAACGAGCACGCATTGGTGCTGTTAATAATCCGCTTCGGGTAGTTGCACCAATTAAAGTAAATGGTTCCAAATCTATTTGAACAGTTCGTGCATTTGGACCAGACTCAATCATAATATCTATCCTATAATCTTCCATTGCAGAATATAAATATTCTTCAACAATAGGACTTAAACGATGAATTTCATCAATAAACAAAACATCACGTTCACCTAAATTGGTTAACAATCCAGCTAAATCGCCTGGCTTGTCCAAAACAGGACCAGATGTAATTTTTATACTAGCATTCAATTCATTGGCCAAAATGTGCGCCAAAGTTGTTTTTCCTAAACCTGGTGGTCCGTGAAACAAGGTATGATCCAATGCTTCTTCACGCTGATTAGCAGCTTCAACAAAAATCTTTAAATTTTCTAAAATTTGATCTTGACCCGTAAAATCATCGAAACTTAAAGGTCTTAATTTTTTCTCGAAATCTAAATCATCTGTATTTAAATGCTCTCCAGATGCGTCTAAGTTTTCATTCATATTGCAAATATAAAGAATTAAATCTACTCACCAACCTTAACTCTTACGCCTTCACTATGGCTTGTAAATTCAGGTGCGTACATCGATTGTATGGTTGTAATGCCATTGGAAAAATTACCACTATTATTCACCCGTAAATCGTATTCAAACACATAAACGCCTTTTGGCAAACGGTCAAAAAAGAAATTGGTACTTGCATCTTTAGTACTTTCATAATAACCCAAACCGTCTTGCCATTTGTAACGTGACAACACATTAACTGGTTCAAAACCTGCTGCACGCATATCTTTCATATGTACAAATTCCATAGCTCTATCTACTTTTAATTCAATGCGTACACGAACTAAATCACCTAACACTAATTTTGTATCATTGGTAATTAAGGTTATTTTTTCTCCTCGATCTTCATTGGTTTTTAAGTATAATTTTTTACTTAATTGCAACGGCGTTTCCGCAAAAGTGATTTTATCTAAATCTTCAAAATATTGCCAATACAATGCGCCCCAAGCAATGCCATCGCCTTCTTTTTTAATGGTTACTTCTGCCATTTGCGGTATCACTTCTGTGCCATTCCAAGAGGTTTTAAAATAGCCTGTTCCTGCTTCTACTTTAGTATCTTCTATTTCTAGTGGTTTTATGTTTTGATTGCCAATGATTACATCAACAAATTTGGTGGTATTTAGCCAACTTGTTCCTTCAATTAATAAAGCATAAACAGCTTCGCTAGTTGCTTTGGTGGTTTTCCAACGGTTGGTTTGCTTGTTTTTAAGCAACCATATTTTGAGCTGATCTATGTCATTTTGACGAAGGGTTGAATCTATTGATTTTAACTCACTAAAGACTTCTATCATTAAAGCTTGAGTTTCTATTGGTGCTTGATACCAATAATAACTACTGGTATTAGATTTCCAATACATGCCTAATTCATCACTTGTAATAGCGTTTTCTTTTAATGATTGTAAAACTGATTGTGCTGTGGTATTTTGATCATCTCTATGAGCAACCAATGCAATTAAGCCTTTGGAATATAAATTATATGAATTCCAGAATTGATAAGTCTGGTTTTTATAATAATCAACTGCAACTTGGACTTTATCATCTATTGGGTTGTTAAAAAACGAGCGTGTGTATAAATAATGAACTTGGAAATGACTGGTGTGGTTTTTTGCCAAATAGTCTTTTGTTTTTTGTTCTTTATTAACCTCATTAGTAATGTTTTTAGATGCATTATTTAACAACTTATTGTAATCTTTTAAGATTTGTCTGTCTAAGTATTTGACTGCCTTCTCCAACATGTCTTGTGTCTCAATCCTTGCATCTTGGTTCTCAAAAACGCCCAACTTATCCAAATGTCCAAAACCAGCAACAATATGTTGTGTGATGTATCTGTTTTCATAACGTGAACCTTTAAACCAAGGAAAACCTCCAGAACTCATTTGCATCTGTTTCAGTTTATTAACGGTATTCTCTTGTTCATTTTTCATTTTATTTAAATCGAACAACAACGCAATGCGCTTCTTTTGTTCGGTTTCACTTTGCGCATCACGCAACCAAGGTGTTTCTTGAATAATTAACGATTTTAATTCTTGATTTTTTTCGAGATTACTTAATAAAGCATCGCTACTTTTCCATTGATTAAAAACATCTTGAATCCGTGGATTTGAATTCACAATGTAACTTGCCAATGTGTTGGCATAGTAACGTGAGAATGTTTGCTCTGCACATTCATACGGATATTCCATTAAATACGGCAAAGCTTGTACTGCATACCATGCAGGATTTGACGTTACTTCTAATGTTAATTTATGATTTGCAATTGTACTAGACTTAGTGTCTGCTAACTTATCCAAACGGAACGTTTTTGTCTCACCCGATTTTATCCACATTGGCATTGTTTCTGTCACCAACATTCTATTAGATAAAACGGGCAATACATTTTGTTCGCCATCAGAAAAATCACCTGCTTTGGCAATAATTTTATATTGAACCGATTGTGTATTTTCTGGAATATGCAAAGTCCACGATACATTGGTATTGCCATTGGCATCAACGTTAAAGGTTTTTGTTTTTTCTTGATTACCCAATTCAACATCAATTTTTTTATTGGTAATGGCATCAATTAATTGTAATTCTGCTTGCCCGGTAAGTGTTTTATCTGTTAAATTTGCAATCTTTGAACTGATTACAATATCATCACCTTGTCGTAAAAAACGTGGCGGATTTGGAATCACCATCAATTCTTTTTGAGTGACAGTTTCTAAAGATTTTACCGCCGAATGCATGTTTTTGGTATGTGCTAATACTTGTAGTTTCCATTTGGTTAAACTCTCTGGTGTAGTGAAACTAAAACTTACATTGCCATCTTTGTCTGTCTTTAAATGTGGAAAGAAAAATGCGGTTTCTTTAAAGTTGGAACGTATTTTTACAGCCGAAAAATCAGTACTCTCTGAACTATTACTAGAATCATCCACAGCACTGTCAAATTCTGCATCTTGCATTCCAGAAGAGCTTCCCTCTGCTGGCGCCATTGCCATTTCTGCAACTGGAGATGGTGCAGATTTCATCATTGCACGTTTATCTGAGCCAACTCCATCTGCATAGCTCATACTCATAATCCAATTACCATACCCAAAATGCAAACCAAACCAATTGAGGTTTGGAAATTGGTGACTAGATACATTTAAATAATCCACTCTTTTTTGAAAACTTCTAAACTGGTTTACACCAAAACTATTCCGTGCACTGCTATGCGTTCTCACATAATAATTTTGAAAATTAATTGGCTTAAAAACCCATTGATGTTTTGTGAATTGGTCTAAACTGGCATCGTACATGCTTGTTAATATTTCAGCAACAGCTTTATCTTTTTTGTGACCTTTAATTTTAAAACGCCATGTTTCATCTGTACCAGGTTGTAACTTGTCTCTAAAAGTAAGCGTTTCTATATCTAAATCTGCTTTTGGGAACGGTACTTTCACCAATAAATTACCACTTAAAAACGCATTGTAATTTACCAAATGATATGAGATTCCAAAACCTCCAATATCTTCCTTATTTACAGGTAAGCAAATGGTTTTTATCTCATTACTTAAATGAATAATTTTGGTTTCAATGACTTTTTGATTTTTTTCAATGGCAATTACAACCGTTAAATCTTTTGATGCAGAACCAATTTTTAACGCTACTTTATCTCCAACTTTATAGGTGTCTTTATCTAAATTAACATCAAATAATTGATTGTCTGGCACTTTTTTATCCATATCGCTATGAATAGAAAAACGGGCTTTATCAGCTATTTCCTGTTTAAACTTATCGGATGCTTCTGCAATAGCAACATACATGCCAGATTGCCAAGACTTCATTTTTGGAAGCGCAATTTCTTTGGTTTTATGCGTATCAAAAGATGTGGTAAAAACTAATTCCCCTTTTTCTTGAGCTTCACTTGTTTTTGTATAAACCTCATGCGGAAATAATTTTTTAAATTCATTTTGAGGAATTTCTTGATAATCTGGTATGCTCCAAGGTCGGTTTCTAACCACATTTTTGGGAGCGTTAATTTTATAGATTTTAAGTAGTCCTTTAGTGGCAACAAATTCACCATTTAAATTTTTACTTTCTATTTTTAATATTTTCTTTTTTGTGCCTTTATCAATATTATCATCAACTGTAATATCTAGAGTTTGTGCGTGATAACCAATTTTTACAACAGTTGTTGTACTGCGAGTTTCACCATTAATATCCGTAATATCCGCTGTTATTTCATAGCTAAAAACAGGTTTATCTTTTTTGTTTATAGACGTATCGGGCTTAGCCAAAAACGGAATTACAAATGCTCCTTTTGCATTGGTTTTAGTTTCGCCATGAGTGATTTCTTGCGCTTCGGACATTGGTTGATATGGGCGATACCAATACCACCATTTTGGATATTGCACATTTCTTTTTACACGATAAACCACTTTGGCATCGCTAATAGTTGAGCCGGCATAAGCCATTGCTTGCCCTTTTACCGCAATGGTTTCGTTTAAACGGAATGTATCCGTAATTTTATTAAATTTAGCAGAAAATTTTGGACGCTTGTACTCTTCTACTTTAAAATTTACATCGCCATAAATACGTTCTCTGGAACTTAAATGATCTGTTTCACTGCCTTTTGTAGCAACTTGAATTTGAAAACGACCATTCAATCCTGTATTTGGTAAGATAAATTCACCCGAAAAAGAACCAAATTCATTGGTTTTTAAATTCATCTCCTTTACAATTTGATAATTGGTATCTTTTAATAAAACCGTCATCATTTTATTTGCAATAACGTGTGATTTGTTTTCTTTTTGTTCTACGGCAACACCCTTAAAATAAACAACTTGCGATGGTCGATATATACTTCTATCGGTAAATAAAAAAATGGTATTATTTGCAGTTTTTTGGTAATTGATAGGCACGTGTTGCTTATAAAAATTATAGTATTTAAAAATACCTTTATCGTCTTTATGCGTTACCTCTATCTCAACTCTATTGTAACTTTCGCTTACTTTAAAATTTACAAATCCATCACTATCAGTTGTTAAGGTTCTATCAATTTTTTTGTTGTACCTATTGTTGTTGGTAGTATAATTTTTCAAATGTAATTTTGCATTAGAATATGGTTTTCCAGAGAACCTATCTACTACTTGAAATTTACGATTTTCAATGTTATCTACCTCAATCAAAACAATATTTGTAGCTTGAATAAATCCATAAGAAAACGATTTATCGTCTGTGAAATTTGGATCGCTAGAAGCTAAAATTAAATAATTACCTTGTGGTAATTTTGGAATAATAATTTCGGTTGTATGGTTTTGATAATCTTGTTCTGTTTTAAGTGTACTAGTAAAATCTTTAATTGCAACATGGTTTGTAATTTTTACTAATTTTTCTTTTTGATTGTAAATTTTATTCAATTCGGTTTCAAATTCACGAGCTGATTTATAAATTTTAAAATATAATTTAGTGGTGTTTTTATAGGTTATTAAAGCACGACTCTCTTTATTAACAACTACATTATTCTCAATTTTAAGATGTACAGTTGCCTGAAGAATTTCGTTTTTTAAATTCTTACATTTTATTGCACCGATAGATTTTGGAAACAAGGAAATTGCCTTATTACAAGCGTTCAAAGCATCTTTATTTTTAAATTGAGCATCTTTATTTTTGTTGCTTTGATATTTAAGAGCTTCCGTTTTATGATACAAAGCAATGCGATAATCAATTTCCGTTGAAGCTTCATCATCTCTATAAGTTGTTTGTAAGGACTTTAATGTATCGTAAAAAATACGCGCTTTATTTGTGAATTTAGCATGTTGGTTTACAAAATCTAAGCGCTGTAAAGTAAGGGCAATCAATGTTGATTTATCTTGATCATTTTTATGAAAAAGTGTCAAGTTTTTATAAATATTTAATGCTTCTCTTTTTTGAGAAAACACATCTTCACTATCCAAACTAGCCATTAAAAATTGCACATTATCTCCTAAATATTCGGGATTATCAATTTCAAATTTATACGATGGTTGCGCTAAATTACTTTCGCCCGTTTTGTAAAAATTCAATGCATTATGTGTTATAAAATCATAAACAGTTAGACTGTTGTTTTTAGATTTTTCTTGCCCATGTAAAATGGCATTAAATTGACTCAAATCACTTTGTTGCAAAAGTAAAGTTTCATTTAATGCGTTTTGATGGTGTTTGTGAATCTCCTTAAAAATAGTATGTAAATCCCAAGTTCTAAAATCGTCTACTGTACTTATTTCAGTTTCATTTACCTCATCAATATGACTTCTTTGGTAAAATTTATACCTGTTTTGCTGAAAATATTGCCAATACAAATTGGCTAAAATACTTTCCAAAATATTTTTTTCTGGAGTTTTTGAAATTGCAATTTCAGATTTAATTGTCTTGATTATTTTTAATTGCGCATCTTCTTCAAGCGTAAGCGCATACTTAGACCTATACAAGATTGCTTTTATTATTTGAGCCGAGTTATTACTCATTTTCGCTTTGCTATAAATAGTTTCTACCACAGCCAAAGCCGATTTTGGCAAGCCTTTATTCTCATGTGTTTGAACCTTTTGCCAATCAGTTTCATAATTGGTTTGGGCATTTGAAAAGTGTGAGAATAATAAAACCATTGTTATTGTAAGGAGTTTTTTCATCATATTAAAAAATTTAAAAACCACGTTAAATTGTGGTTTAATTGCGATGTAATTTTATTATTGAACAACCACGCATCAAAGATAACAAAAACTATTCCTAAAACCGATAAAAACGAGTGAACTCTACATATCAATTAGGCAACTACCTTTTTTATAGAAATAATATTTTTATATGTTAGTTATTAGAATTATTTTTATACCAGAATAAATTCAAACTAAATGAACATACATTTTATAGCTATTGGTGGTTCTGCAATGCACAATTTAGCCATTGCTTTACATAAAAAAGGATATCAAATTACGGGAAGTGACGATACTATTCATGATCCATCAAAAACACGTTTAAAAAATTATGGCTTATTGCCAGATGAATTTGGTTGGTTTCCTTCAAAAATTCATAAAGATTTAGATTCTATTGTCTTAGGAATGCACGCAAAAAAAGACAATCCTGAATTGCTGAAAGCTCAAGAATTAGGCATTACCATTTATTCCTATCCGGATTTTTTATACGAGCAATCGAAACACAAAACACGTGTTGTAATTGGTGGAAGCCACGGAAAAACAACCATTACATCTATGATTTTACACGTGCTTAACTATCATAATAGGGAAATAGATTATATGGTAGGTGCGCAATTGACTGGTTTTGAAACTATGGTAAAACTTACTGATGATAATGAATTTATGATTCTTGAAGGTGATGAATATCCAGCATCACCAATTGATTTACGTCCTAAATTTCATTTATATCATCCCAATATTGCTTTATTAAGCGGTATTGCTTGGGATCATATT
>JAZGEV010000107.1:0-23928 GCA_036478895.1 Flavobacteriaceae bacterium
AAGCAAGTTCGTGATATGTTAAAATCTAATGCTGTTCCTATTGTATTACCAATTGGAGATGAAGCAGATTTTAGAGGCGTTGTTGATTTAGTTAAAAATCAAGCAATTGTTTGGAGTGATGAGGATATGGGAGCAACTTTCGAAATTATCGATATTCCTGAAGAAATGAAAGATGAAGTTCATCAATATAGAGGACAGCTTATTGAAGCTGTAGCTGAATATGATGAGAATCTTTTAGAGAAATATTTTGAAGACGAAAACTCAATTACAGAAGATGAAGTACATGCTGCTTTAAGAGCTGCTGTTATGGATATGGCTATTATACCAATGGTATGTGGTTCTGCTTTCAAAAATAAAGGTGTTCAATTTTTATTAGATGCAGTTTGTAGATATTTACCTTCTCCTTTGGATAAAGATAATATTATAGGTACAGATCCTAATAGTGGTGAGCAGATTGAGCGTAAACCAAATGTAAAAGAGCCTTTTGCAGCATTAGCATTTAAAATTGCAACAGATCCGTTTGTTGGACGTTTAGCATTTTTCCGTGCTTACTCAGGAAGATTAGATGCAGGTTCATATGTGTTGAATAATAGATCTGGGAAAAAAGAAAGAATTTCAAGAATTTATCAAATGCATGCGAATAAGCAAAATGCAATTGACTATATTGAAGCTGGAGATATTGGAGCTGCTGTAGGTTTCAAAAGTATTAAAACCGGGGATACATTATCAGATTTAAAACATCCAATCGTTTTAGAAAGTATGGACTTTCCAGCGCCAGTTATTGGTATTGCTGTTGAGCCAAAAACCAAAGCAGATGTGGAAAAAATGGGTATTGCGATTGCTAAATTAGCTGAAGAAGACCCTACGTTTCAAGTAAAATCTGATGAAGCTTCTGGGCAAACAATTATTTCAGGAATGGGAGAATTGCACTTAGATATCATTATTGATCGTATGAGGCGTGAGTTTAATGTTGAAGTAAATGTTGGAGAACCTCAAGTTGAGTATAAAGAAGCAGTGACTAAGACTATTGATCATAGAGAGACATATAAAAAACAATCTGGTGGACGTGGTAAATTTGGAGACATTGTGTTTCAAATTGGACCTGCAGATAAGGATTGGGAAGGAACTGGATTACAGTTTGTAAACAACATTAAAGGTGGTAGAATTCCAAAAGAATTTATTCCATCTGTTGAGAAAGGATTTAAAATGGCAATGGTTAATGGGCCTCTAGCAGGTTTCGTTGTTGATAGTATGAAAGTAGAATTGAATGATGGATCTTTCCATCCTGTAGATTCTGATGCATTATCATTTGAATTAGCTGCTAAAATAGGATTTAGAGAATGTGCAAAAGCTGCAGGTGCTGTAATTCTTGAGCCAATTATGAAATTAGAAGTTGTAACTCCTGAGGATTATATGGGAGATATCGTTGGTGATTTAAATAGACGTAGAGGACAAGTGAATGATATGAGTGATAGAGCAGGAGCTAAAATTATTAAAGCTTTCGTTCCATTATCTCAAATGTTTGGTTATGTAACAACATTAAGAACATTATCATCAGGTAGAGCTACATCTACTATGGAGTTTGATCATTATGCACAAACGCCTTCTAATATTTCGGAAGAAGTAATCAAAAAAGCAAAAGGATAATTTACTAAATATAATAAAGATGAGTCACAAAGTTAGAATAAAGTTAAAATCTTACGATTACAATTTAGTAGATAAATCTGCTGAGAAAATCGTAAAAACAGTTAAAGCAACAGGAGCAGTAGTAAATGGACCAATTCCATTACCAACTCGTAAAAAAATATTTACAGTTTTACGTTCTCCTCACGTTAATAAAAAAGCAAGAGAGCAATTTCAGTTAAGTGCTTATAAAAGACTAATTGATATTTATAGTTCTTCTTCAAAAACAATTGATGCATTAATGAAATTGGAATTACCAAGTGGTGTTGATGTTGAGATTAAAGTGTAAATAAATAAGCTCTAAATTTTAGAGTTACATGTCCCAAGCTTTAGCGAAGGAAAAACGGTTAAAAATAATTTCAGGGTTGAATTTATTTTGACCCTGAATTTTTATAGATAATGTGCTGTTGCAGTCAACAGAAAAATAAGTATAACGGAATCGGTTTTTTATAAATCTAAGTTCCAAAAAATTAATTAAATGTCTGGGTTAATAGGAAAAAAAGTAGGGATGACTAGTATCTTTGACGAGAATGGTAAGAATATGCCATGTACCGTTATTGAAGTAGGTCCTTGTGTAGTTACCCAAGTCAGAACCAAAGAGGTTGACGGGTACGAAGCGCTACAACTTGGTTTCGATGACAAAGCTGAAAAGCAGACAACTAACGCTTTAAAAGGTCACTTTAAAAAAGCTGGTACATCTGCTAAGAAACGTGTTGTTGAATTCCAAGGATTCGAAAAAGAGTATAAATTAGGAGATACTATATCGGTAGATCACTTTGAAGAGGGTGAATTTGTTGATGTAACTGGTACCTCAAAAGGAAAAGGATTTCAAGGGGTTGTAAAACGTCATAAGTTTGCGGGAGTTGGTCAAGCCACTCACGGACAACATAACCGTTTAAGAGCGCCGGGATCAATTGGAGCTGCATCTTATCCTGCTAGAGTATTCAAAGGAATGCGAATGGCTGGAAGAATGGGTGGAGATACAATTAAGGTTCAAAATTTAAGAGTATTGAAAGTGGTTACAGAAAAAAATCTTTTAATTATTAAAGGTGCTGTACCAGGACATAAAAACGCTTACGTAATTATTCAAAAGTAATGAAAGTAGCTGTAATAGATATCAACGGGAAAAAGACTGGAAGAAGTGTTGAGCTTTCGGATGCTGTATTTGGAATAGAACCAAATGAACATGCAGTATATTTAGATGTAAAACAACATTTAGCAAATAAAAGACAGGGTACACATAAAGCTAAAGAAAGAGCTGAAATTACTGGTAGTACACGTAAGATAAAAAAGCAAAAAGGATCAGGTACGGCTCGTGCGGGTAGTATAAAGTCTGGAGTTTTTAGAGGTGGTGGACGTATGTTTGGACCAAGACCTAGAAGTTATTCATTCAAATTGAATAAGTCATTAAAGCGTTTAGCTAGATTATCAGCATTGACAATTAAAGCGCAAGAAAACAATATTTTGGTTGTTGAAGATTTTTCATTTGACGCTCCAAAAACTAAAAATTTCACTGCTGTTTTAAAAGGATTAGACTTAGAAAATAAAAAATCTTTATTTATCTTGGGAGAATCAAATAATAATGTATATTTGTCGTCACGAAATTTATCACGTGTTAAAGCTATAAAAACCTCAGAATTAAATACTTACGGTATTTTAAATACAGGAAAATTAATTATTTCTGAGTCTTGTTTAGCGCAAATAGAATCTAATTTTACAAATTAACAGCAATGAGTATTTTAATAAAACCTATAATTACTGAAAAAGCAATGGACAGTAGCGAAGTTTTAAACTGCTATACGTTTGCTGTAAAAAGTAAATCTAATAAAATTGAAATTAAATTAGCTATTGAAGAAGCTTATAATGTTTCAGTTGTTAAAGTTAGAACAATGAACTATCCTGTAAAGAGAAACACAAAATTCACTAAAAAGGGAATGGTAACAGGGATTACTTCTGCTTACAAAAAGGCAGTTGTAGAGTTAGCAGAAGGAGATAATATTGATTTATATAGCAATATCTAGAAGATGGCATTAAGAAAATTAAAACCAGTAACACCTGGTCAGCGTTTTAGAGTTGTAACCGATTTTGATATGGTTACTGCTTCAAAACCAGAGAAAAGTTTACTAACTCCTAAGAAAAGGAGTGGTGGTAGAAATAGCCAAGGAAAAATGACAACACGTAATATTGGTGGTGGTCATAAAAAAATGTATCGAATTATCGATTTTAAAAGAGATAAAGAGAACATTCCTGCAACTATTAAAACAATAGAGTATGATCCAAATCGTACCGCTTATATTGCATTATTATTTTATGCAGATGGTGTTAAACGTTATGTGATTGCTCAAAACGGATTTAAAGTAGGGCAAGTTATTTTGTCGGGTAGTAAAATTGCTCCCGAGGTTGGAAATTGCATGCCTTTAAGTGATATTCCATTAGGAACTGTTGTATCTTGTATTGAGTTACGTCCAGGTCAAGGAGCTGTTATGGCTCGTAGTGCTGGGTCATTTGCTCAATTAATGGCAAGAGATGGTAAGTACGCTACAATTAAGTTGCCTTCTGGTGAGATTAGATTAATCTTAATTACTTGTAAAGCAACAATAGGTGTAGTGTCAAATTCTGAACATCAATTAATTGTTTCTGGTAAAGCAGGAAGAAAAAGATGGTTAGGAAGAAGACCTAGAGTTAGAGCAGTAGTAATGAATCCTGTAGATCATCCAATGGGTGGTGGTGAAGGTAAATCATCTGGTGGACATCCTCGTTCACGTAATGGTATACCAGCAAAAGGATTTAGAACAAGATCTAAAACTAAAGATAGTAATAAACATATTATAGAACGCAGAAAAAAATAGATAAATTATGGCTCGTTCATTAAAAAAAGGACCTTTCATTTGTTATAAATTAGACAAGAAAGTTCAAAAGAATGTAGAATCAGGAAAAAGTCCTGTAATTAAAACTTGGTCAAGAGCTTCTATGATAAGCCCAGACTTTGTAGGTCAAACATTTGGTGTACATAATGGAAAACAATTTATTCCAGTATATGTAACTGAAAATATGGTTGGTCATAAATTAGGAGAATTTTCACCAACACGCTCTTTTAGAGGACATGGTGGTAATAAAAATAAAGGTAGAAAATAAGCTAGATTATGGGAAGTCGTAAAAGATTAAGAGCAGAACAGCGTAAAGAAGACCGTAAGAGTCAATATTTCGCAAAATTAAATGGATGTCCTACTTCGCCTAGAAAAATGCGAATTGTAGCGGATTTAGTAAGAGGAATGGAAGTAGAAAAAGCACTTCAAATTCTTAAGTTTAATCCAAAAGAAGCATCAATCAATTTAGAAAAATTAATGTTATCTGCTATTGCAAATTGGCAATCAAAAAATGAAGAAGCAGCAATAGAAGAAGCAGGGTTATTTGTAAAAGAGATTTATGTAGATAGTGCTAGTATGCTTAAGAGATTAAGACCAGCACCTCAAGGTAGAGCACATCGTATTAGAAAACGTTCTAACCACGTAACATTAGTATTAGGAGTTAATAATAAAGCATCATAATTTAGATATGGGACAAAAAACAAATCCAATAGGAAATAGGTTAGGAATCATCAGAGGATGGGAGTCTAATTGGTATGGTGGAAACGATTATGGTGATAAGTTAGTAGAAGATTATAAGTTAAGACAATACATTAATGCTCGTTTATATAAAGCTAGTGTATCTCGTATTATAATTGAAAGAACTTTAAAACTTATTACAGTTACAATTACTACTGCAAGACCTGGTATTATTATTGGAAAAGGTGGTCAAGAAGTTGATAAACTAAAAGAAGAATTGAAGAAAATTATAGGTGAAGGTAAAGAAATTCAAATCAATATATTTGAAATTAAAAGACCTGAACTAGATGCAACATTAGTTGCTGCAAGTGTAGCTCGTCAAATTGAAAATAGAATCTCTTATAAAAGAGCTATTAAAATGGCGATTCAAGCAGCAATGAGAATGAATTGTGAAGGGATTAAAATTGAAATTGCAGGTCGTTTAAACGGTGCTGAAATGGCAAGAACTGAACATTATAAAGAAGGAAGAATTCCATTATCTACTTTTAGAGCAGATATTGATTATGCTTTAGTTGAATCTAATACTACATATGGTAAAATAGGTGTTAAAGTATGGATTATGAAAGGTGAAGTGTATGGTAAAAGAGAACTAAATCCTTTGGTTGGTTTATCAAAAAAACAAGGTAAAGGTGGTAAAGGTGGTAATAGAAAACCACAACAAAGAAGAAGATAAATTATATTGAATTTGATATTTTTTAATTAATGTCAATTCTTATATTATAAATTAAAATTATGTTACAACCAAAAAGAGTTAGACGTCGTAAGGTTCAGAAAGGTAAAGGAAACATGAAAGGTAATTCTCAAAGAGGACACCGCCTTTCTAATGGAATGTTTGGAATAAAAGCCTTAGATCAAGATTTGCTAACATCACGTCAAATAGAAGCGGCACGTATTGCGGCAACTAGACATATGAAAAGACAAGGTCAATTGTGGATTAAGATATTTCCGGATAAGCCTATAACCAAAAAACCATTAGAAGTACGTATGGGAAAAGGTAAAGGTTCACCAGAGTATTTTGTTGCAGTTGTTAAACCTGGAAGAATAATGTTTGAAGTTGGAGGAGTATCTGAAGAAGTAGCTCGTGAAGCATTGCGATTAGCAGCTCAAAAGTTACCAGTAAGAACTAAATTAGTAGTCGCAAGAGACTATGCTAAAGCTTAATTTTATTTAAAATGAAACAATCAGAAATTATAAAATTATCCATAGAGGATTTAAATGAACAATATGTTACTTTAAAAAAGAACTTAACTGATCTTATAATGACACACGTATTATCACCATTAGAATCACCTATGCAGTTGAGAGAATTAAGAAGAAATGTTGCTAGATTAGCTACAGAATTAACTAAAAGAGAATTACAATAGTATTTCGAATATAAAAGATGGAGAAAAGAAATCTTAGAAAAGAAAGAATTGGTGTAGTTTCTAGTAACAAAATGGAAAAATCTATTGTTGTTTCAGAAGTGAAAAGAACAAAGCACCCAATGTACGGAAAATTCGTATTAAAGACTAAGAAGTATGTTGCACACGATGATAAAAACGAGTGTAAAATAGGCGATACCGTAAAAATTATGGAAACTCGACCACTTAGTAAAACAAAGCGTTGGAGATTAGTAGAAATTTTAGAAAGAGCTAAATAATATGTTACAACAAGAATCAAGATTAAAGGTAGCAGATAATACTGGAGCTAAAGAAGTTTTAGTTATTAGAGTGCTTGGTGGTACAAAAAAGCGATATGCTTCTATTGGAGATAAAATTGTTGTTTCTATAAAACATGCTACACCAACTGCAACTGCAAAAAAAGGACAGGTATCCAAAGCGGTAGTTGTTAGAGTTAAAAAAGAAATTAGACGTAAGGATGGATCATATATTAGATTTGATGATAACGCATGTGTGTTATTAGATTCAACATCTGGTGAAATGAGAGGAACTCGTGTTTTTGGTCCTGTAGCTAGAGAGCTACGTGATAAAAAGTTCATGAAGATTGTATCACTAGCGCCTGAGGTACTTTAATATTTACAATTATGAAGATTAAATTAAAAGCAGGAGACTCCGTGAGAGTTATAGCTGGAGCTAATAAAGGTTCCGAAGGAAAGATTACTAAAATAATTACGAAAGATTACAGAGCTATCGTTGAAGGTGTAAACATGGTTTCAAAGCATGTAAAGCCTAGTGCTACAAATCCACAAGGTGGAATTAATAAATTTGAAGCACCAATCCATATTTCTAACTTAATGTTAGTTGAAAAAGAACATACTGTAAAAGTAGGTTATAGAATGGATGGAGATAAAAAAGTACGTTTTTCTAAAAAATCAAATGAAGTTATATAGTTATGGAAAAACCAAGACTTAAAGAAGAATTTAATACTAGAATCAAGCCTGCATTAATTGAAGAGTTTGGTTATAAGAATGTAATGCAAATCCCAAAACTTACTAAAATAGTAATTAGTAAAGGTGTTGGAGCTGCAGTTGCAGATAAAAAACTAATTGAATATGCTGTTGATGAGTTAACAATGATCTCTGGTCAAAAGGCTTTGTCAACAATTTCTAAAAAAGATATTGCATCTTTTAAATTACGTAAGGGTATGCCAATTGGTGCAAAAGTAACTTTACGTGGAACAAAAATGTATGAATTTTTAGATCGTTTAGTGACTGCTTCATTACCACGTGTTCGTGATTTTAAAGGAATTAAAGCTACTGGATTTGACGGTAGAGGAAATTACACACTTGGTATTACTGAACAAATAATATTTCCTGAAATTAATATTGATAAAATTAATAAAATATCTGGAATGGATATCACATTTGTTACAACAGCAAATACTGATAAAGAAGCAAAATCATTATTACATGAACTAGGTTTACCTTTTAAAAAGAACTAAGATGGCTAAAGAATCAATGAAAGCTCGTGAAGTAAAAAGAGCAAAAACAGTTGCAAAATATGCAGCAAAAAGAAAAGCTTTAAAAGAGGCGGGTGATTATATAGGGTTACAAAAATTACCTAAAAATGCTTCTCCAATTCGTATGCATAATCGTTGCAAATTAACGGGACGTCCAAAAGGATATATGAGACAATTTGGAGTTAATCGTGTAACTTTTAGAGAAATGGCAAACCAAGGTTTAATACCAGGTGTTCGTAAAGCTAGTTGGTAAAAAAAATATTACAAAAAATAATACAAATGATTTAAGGTTTAACAGCTAGTTAAAAACCAATATCGAAATATAATAAATATGATTACAGATCCAATATCAGATTACTTAACAAGAATTAGAAATGCAGCAATGGCAGGTAAAAGAGTTGTTGAAATACCAGCATCTAATTTAAAAAAAGAAATGACAAAAATTCTTTTTGATCAAGGTTTTATTTTAAGCTATAAATTTGAAGATACTACAGTTCAAGGAATTATTAAAATAGCTTTAAAATATGATAAATTAACAAAGCAACCAACGATTCAAAAATTGGAAAGAATAAGTAAACCAGGTTTACGTAAGTATGTGAGTTCAAGTGAAATGCCTAGAGTTTTAAATGGTTTAGGTATTGCAATCATTTCAACTTCTAATGGTGTAATGACAAATAAAAAAGCTGTTCAAGAGAATGTTGGAGGTGAAGTTTTATGTCACGTTTATTAATTCAATAAAAAGATAATATAATGTCAAGAATAGGAAAGAGCCCAATATCAGTACCAGAAGGAGTTACTATTTCAGTTGCAAATTCTACAGTTTCTGTTAAAGGTAAATTAGGAGAGTTGTCTCAAAACATTGAGAATATTACTGTGAAGAATGAAGATGGTGTTTTAACATTATCTAGACCTTCTGATAGTAAACAAGACAAGGCAAAACATGGCTTGTTTAGAGCATTAATCAACAATATGATTGATGGTGTATCTAAAGGATTTGTAAAAGAATTAGAATTGGTAGGTGTAGGTTATAGAGCATCTAATCAAGGTCAAATTTTAGATTTAGCTTTAGGATATTCACATACTATAGTTATGATGATTGCTCCAGAGGTTAAAATTGAAACAATTTCTACTAAAGGTAAAAATCCAATTATAAAGCTAACATCTCATGATAATCAATTGTTAGGTCAAGTTGCTGCAAAAATTAGAAGTTTACGTAAGCCAGAACCATATAAAGGTAAAGGAATTAAATTTGTAGGTGAGATATTAAGAAGAAAAGCAGGTAAAACTGCATAATTGATTCACTAGTTGAATTATAAAAAGTTAAAAGAATGGCTTTAACAAAAGAAGGGCGTAGATTACGCATAAAAAGAAGAATTAGAAAAAATGTTTCTGGTACTGCAGCTTATCCAAGATTGTCTGTATTTAGAAGTAATAAAGAAATAACAGCTCAATTAATTGATGATGTTAATGGAGCTACTTTAATAGCAGTTTCATCAAGATCAAAAGAATTAAAAGCATCAGGAGCAAAAGCTGATATAGCTAAACAAGTTGGTAATTTACTAGCTACTAAAGCTGTAAAAGCAGGTATTGAAAAATGTGCTTTTGATCGTAATGGTTATTTATATCACGGAAGAGTTAAATCTTTAGCAGAAGGTGCTAGAGAAGGAGGATTAAAATTTTAAAGTTTAGGAAATATGTATAAGAATTATCCAAACGTAGAAAGAGTAAAACCAAGTGGATTAGATTTAAAAGATCATTTAGTTGGTGTAAATAGGGTTACTAAAGTAACTAAAGGTGGTAGAACATTCGGATTTTCAGCAATTGTTGTTGTAGGCGATGGTGATGGTGTCGTTGGTCATGGACTTGGTAAATCTAAAGATGTTGCTTCTGCAATTGCTAAAGCAATAGAAGATGCAAAGAAGAATTTAGTTAGAATTCCAATTCTAAAGCAATCAATACCGCATGAACAAAAAGGTAAATATGGTGGAGCAAAAGTGTTTTTAAAACCGGCTTCTCATGGTACTGGAGTTATTGCTGGTGGTGCAGTACGTGCAGTATTAGAATCAGTTGGAGTTCATGATGTATTATCAAAATCTCAAGGTTCTTCTAATGCGCATAATGTAGTTAAAGCAACATTTGATGCCTTATTAAAATTAAGAGACGCAAATACCGTAGCTAAGCAAAGAGGAATTTCTTTAAGTAAAGTTTTTAACGGATAATTTTATTGTCTAAATCATAAAGTAAATCAGTGATGAAAAAAATTAAAGTAAAACAAGTAAAAAGTGCCATAAGAAGACCAAAAAATCAAAAATTAACTTTGGTGGCTTTGGGATTAAGAAAAATGAACCAAGTAGTTGAGCATGATGCGTCTCCTGCGGTTCTAGGAATGGTAAATACAGTTAAACACTTAGTTTCCGTAGAGGAAGTTTAATATAAAATCAGTTATGCAATTAAATAACTTAAGACCTGCAAAAGGTGCTGTGAAAGCAGGAAAAAGAATAGGTAGAGGACAAGGATCTGGAAAAGGTGGGACTGCTACAAGAGGACATAAAGGACAAAAATCACGTTCTGGATATTCTAAAAAAGTTGGTTTTGAAGGTGGTCAAATGCCTTTACAAAGACGTGTACCAAAATTTGGTTTTACGAATATAAATCGTAAAGATTATTTAGGTATAAACTTAGACAAAATACAAGAATTTGTAGATGCTGGTAAATTGAAAAGCCCAGTAACTATGGAGTCGCTTGTTGAAGCTAGATTAGCACGTAAAAATGACTTAGTAAAAATATTAGGTAGAGGTGAATTGAAAGCTAAATTAGATTTCACAGTTCATAAATTTACTGAAACTGCAAAAGTAGCAATTGAAAAAGCTGGAGGAAAAGCAGTTACATTATAAGGAAATAGAGACCATGAAGAAATTTATAAGTAGTATTAGAGATATTTGGCAAATAGAAGAACTTAGAAATAAGATTCTTATTACATTGGGTTTAATGGTTGTATATCGTTTTGCAGCTCAATTGACACTTCCAGGTATTGATCCAAAACAATTAGCAGGTATTGCTGATAAAACTGGAGGCGGAGGATTGTTGGATGTACTTAACATGTTTACTGGTGGTGCATTTGCAAGGGTTTCTATTATGGCACTTGGTATTATGCCCTATATATCTGCATCTATTGTTGTGCAATTAATGGGTATAGCAATTCCTTATTTACAAAAATTAAAGAATGAAGGAGAAAGTGGAAATAAAAAAATAACTCAGATTACACGTTGGTTAACAATTGTAATATTAATATTTCAAGCACCAACATTTATCTATAGTTTACCTAGTTTAGGTGTGCCAGAATCGGCTTTCTTATTAGGACATGGATTTACATTTTGGTTCTCATCAATCTTATTGTTAACAACAGGTACTGTTTTTGCAATGTGGTTGGGTGAACGTATCACTGAAAAAGGAATTGGAAACGGAATATCGTTATTAATTATGATTGGTATTATTGCACGTTTACCATTAGCATTTGCTCAAGAGGTTGGATCTAAATTGAAAGCAAGTCAAGGTGGAGCAATGATGGTGATCTTTGAAGTAATCGCTTGGTTATTAGTTATTTTAGCATCTGTTTTATTAGTAACAGCTATTCGTAAAATAGCGGTTAAATATGCAAGAAGAACAGTCGCAGGTAATATTGGAAATCTTGATGGAACAAGAGACTACATTCCATTAAAATTAAACTCTGCCGGTGTAATGCCAATTATCTTTGCTCAAGCTATAATGTTTGTTCCTGCTTTAATGCAAAACTCACCAAACGATACCATTAAAAGTATTGGTTTAGAATTTACAAATATGTTTGGCCTATGGTATAATGTTTTGTTTGCTATATTGATTATCATATTTGGATATTTTTATACGGCAATTACGATACCAACAAATAAAATGGCAGATGATTTAAAACGTGGAGGTGGATTTGTACCTGGTTTAAAACCTGGAACAGAAACTGCAAGTTTTTTAGATAGAGTATTATCTCAAATCACATTACCAGGATCTATATTTTTAGCTCTATTAGCAATTCTACCTGCTTTAGTTGTTAAATTTGATGTTCAACAAGGATGGGCTATGTTTTATGGAGGAACTTCATTAATAATTATGGTTGGTGTTGCAATAGATACTTTACAACAAATAAATTCTCACTTATTAAACCGTCATTACGATGGATTGATGAAAACGGGAAATAAAAGAAAAACAAGAGCTTAATTATGGCAAAACAACCAGCAATAGAACAAGACGGTGTAATAACTCAAGCATTATCAAATGCGATGTTTCGTGTAGATTTAGAGAATGGTCACGTAGTAACTGCACACATATCGGGTAAAATGAGAAAATTTTATATTAAATTATTGCCTGGAGATAAAGTTAAATTAGAGATGAGTCCTTATGATTTGTCAATTGCTAGAATAACTTATAGATATTAAGAATAAAACAAGTAGATTTAATAATATTTTTGTAATTTTGCAAACTTATTATTTTAAAGAGGTTGTCCTCAAAATTATAAAAAAAATAAAATGAAAGTAAGAACATCTCTTAAAAAAAGAAGCGCAGATTGTATAATTGTGCGTAGAAAAGGAAGATTATACGTAATAAATAAAAAGAATCCTAGATTTAAACAAAGACAAGGATAAATTATGGCAAGAATAGCAGGAATAGATATACCAAAAAATAAAAGAGGCGTAATCGCTTTAACTTATATATTTGGTGTTGGAAGAAGCAGAGCTAAAGAGGTTTTAGCGAGTGCAAAAGTTGATGAGAACATCAAAGTTTTAGATTGGACAGATGATCAAATTGCAAACATACGTGAGCAAGTTGGTACATTCACTATTGAAGGTGAATTGCGTTCCGAAACACAATTGAACATTAAACGTTTAATGGATATTGGTTGTTATAGAGGAGTGCGTCATCGTGTAGGTTTACCTTTAAGAGGTCAACGTACTAAGAATAATTCTAGAACTAGAAAAGGTAAAAGAAAAACAGTTGCTAACAAAAAGAAAGCAACTAAATAATACATTATAATTATGGCGAAAGTTAATAAATCAAAAAAGCGTAAAGTTGTAGTTGAAGCTTTTGGAGAAGCACATATACATGCATCTTTCAATAATATTATTATTTCTTTAACTAATAAAAAAGGAGACGTGATCGCTTGGTCATCTGCTGGTAAACAAGGTTTTAGAGGTTCTAAAAAGAACACACCTTATGCTGCACAAACAGCTGCCGAAGATTGTGCTAAAGTTGCACACGAAGCAGGTTTACGTAAAGTTAAAGTATATGTAAAAGGACCTGGAAATGGTAGAGAGTCTGCTATAAGAACATTACATAATAACGGAATAGAAGTTACTGAAATAATTGATGTAACAGCAATTCCTCATAATGGATGCCGTCCAGCAAAAAGAAGAAGAGTATAACAATTAATTAATAATTTAGAGGAATACGATTTTCGAAGGATACTAGCCTTAATTCATAATCCCTCTTTTTTTCGAATAATTCGAAATATAAAAAAAACAAAATGGCAAGA
The DNA here is from genome assembly GCA_036478895.1 of Flavobacteriaceae bacterium. Classification (GTDB taxonomy): domain Bacteria; phylum Bacteroidota; class Bacteroidia; order Flavobacteriales; family Flavobacteriaceae; genus S010-17. The sequence continues at coordinate 13,744 of JAZGEV010000107.1, forward strand.
TATACAGGACCAAAAACTAAAATTGCTCGTAAATTTGGTGAAGCAATATTTGGAGATGATAAATCTTTTGAAAAAAGAAATTATCCTCCAGGGCAACACGGAAACAATAGACGTAGAGGAAAACAATCTGAATACGCTATGCAATTAAAAGAAAAGCAAAAAGCTAAATATACTTACGGTATCTTAGAAAGACAATTTCGTAACTTATTTAAAAAAGCGTCTTCTGCATCTGGAATTACAGGTGAAATATTACTACAACTTTGTGAATCTCGTTTAGATAATGTTGTTTTTAGAATGGGTATTTCTCCTTCTAGAAATGGAGCTCGTCAATTCGTTTCTCACAGACACATAACAGTAAATGGAGAGATCGTTAGTATTCCTTCATATTCTTTAAAAGAAGGTGATGTTGTTGGTGTAAGAGAGAAATCAAAATCACTAATTGCAATTCAAGATTCATTAGCTGTAAATACTAAAGTGTATGAATGGATGAGTTTTAATAAAGAAACGATGACTGGTACTTTTGTAAAAACACCAGAAAGATTACAAATTCCAGAAAATATTAACGAACAATTTATTGTAGAGTTGTACTCTAAATAATTAAAGATAATAGCAAAATTTATGGCAATATTAAATTTTCAAAAACCAGATAAAGTGATTTTAATCGATTCTACTGATTTTTCAGGAAGATTTGAATTTAAACCTTTAGAACCAGGATTTGGTTTAACAGTTGGTAACGCATTACGTAGAGTATTATTATCTTCATTAGAAGGATATGCTATTACATCATTACGTATCGAAGGAGTAGAACATGAGTTCTCTTCTATTGATGGCGTAGTTGAAGACGTTACAGAATTTGTTTTAAATTTAAAACAAATCCGTCTTAAAAGACAAATTGATGATTCAGATAGTGAAAAAGTATCTATTTCAATTAAGAATCAAGAGCAATTAACAGCAGGTGATTTTCAAAATTTCATTTCTGGATTTCAAGTATTGAATCCTGAATTGGTTATTTGTAACATGGAAAAGTCAGTTAATCTTGATATAGAAATTACCATTGAAAAAGGAAGAGGTTTTGTATTAGCTGATGAAAATAAAAAAATATCGGCTGCATTAGGCACAATTTTTATTGACTCTATTTATACGCCAATTAAAAATGTGAAATACGAAATAGAAAATTTCCGTGTTGAGCAAAAAACAGATTATGAGAAGTTAATTTTTGACATCCAAACTGATGGATCTATTAGCCCTCAAGACGCTTTAACTGAAGCTGCAAAGATATTAATTCACCACTTCATGTTATTCTCTGATGAGCGTATAACTCTAGAGGCTGATGAAATTGCACAAACTGAAACTTATGATGAAGAATCGCTTCATATGAGACAGTTATTGAAAACAAGATTAGTTGATATGGATTTATCTGTTAGAGCCTTAAATTGTTTAAAAGCTGCAGAAGTTGATACATTAGGAGATTTAGTTTCATTCAATAAAAATGATTTAATGAAGTTTAGAAACTTTGGAAAGAAATCATTAACTGAGTTGGACGAACTTGTAAATGTAAAAGGCTTAAATTTTGGAATGGATTTAAGTAAATATAAATTAGATAAAGAATAATTTTTTTTTACCATAGTAAAATTAAATAAATAATAGTAAAGTAAGATGAGACACGGAAAGAAATTTAACCATTTAGGAAGAAAGACAGCGCATAGAAAAGCAATGTTATCTAATATGGCTTGTTCTATTATTGAACACAAACGTATCAATACAACTTTGGCAAAAGCGAAAGCTATACGTCAATACATTGAACCATTGATTACAAAGTCTAAAGATGATACAACACATAACAGACGAATTGTTTTTAAATATTTAAAAAGAAAAGAAATTGTAACTGAACTTTTTAGAGACATAGCAGTAAAAGTTGCTGATAGACCTGGAGGTTATATTAGAATTATTAAATTAGGTAACCGTCAAGGTGATAATGCTGAAATGGCAATGGTAGAATTAGTTGATTATAACGAAGTTTATAATCCTAATAGTAAAAAGAAAAAGAAAACTAGACGTAGAGGTGGAAATAAAGCTAAAGCTGTAGCAGCTCCAGTAACAACATCAACTAACGAAGAGGAATAGATGTTAATAAGCATTCATAATTATAAAAAGATAAACTAAATTTTAGTTTATCTTTTTTTTATATTTGAATTTCAATAATTATCGATTTTAAATTAAGTTAAATGAATAGTGAAAATCAAAAAAAAGCTATAGTTTTATTAGAAGATGGAACTAAATTTGAAGGTGTATCTATAGGTATAGATGGTTCTGTGTTTGGAGAAGTTTGTTTCAACACTGGGATGACTGGTTATCAAGAAATATTTACAGATCCATCTTATAAAGGTCAATTAATGGTTGCAACAAATGCACACATTGGTAATTATGGTATTAATGATAATGAGCAAGAGTCAAATTCAATAAAAATATCAGGATTAGTCTGTAGAAATTTCAGTTTTAATTATTCTAGAACTGATGCTTCAGGATCATTGTTAAGCTTTTTTGAAGCACAAAATCTTGTTGCTATTTCTGAAGTTGATACTAGAGCATTAGTAAGTTATATTAGAAATAAAGGAGCTATGAATGCTGTTATATCTACAGATTTAGATGTTCCTAAATTACAAGCAAAACTTCAAAATATGCCATCTATGGTTGGTTTGGAACTTGCTTCTTCAGTTTCAACTAAAGAGCCATATTATTTTGGTAAAGAAAATGCAACATATAAAATTGCTGCATTGGATATTGGAATAAAAAAGAACATCCTTAAAAATTTAGCCGAAAGAGATTGTTATATAAAAGTCTTTCCATACAATGCAAAGTTTGAGGAAATGAATGATTTTAATGCTGATGGATATTTCTTGTCAAATGGACCTGGAGATCCTGAACCATTAATAGATGCACAAAATTTAGCCAGAGAAATTTTAAAAATAAATATGCCTTTATTTGGTATATGCTTAGGTCATCAAATTATAGCTTTGGCAAATGGTATAAAAACCTATAAAATGCACAATGGCCATAGAGGTATTAACCATCCAGTAATCAATTTAAAAACTGGAAAAGCAGAAGTTACTTCTCAGAATCATGGATTTGTGGTAGATAAAGAACAGGTTGAAAGTCATCCAGATTTTGAAATTACACATTTGCATTTAAATGATGATACCTTAGCTGGAATGCGAATGAAAAATAAAAATTGTTTTTCAGTTCAATATCATCCTGAAGCAAGCCCAGGACCACATGATTCATCGTATTTATTTGATGAATTTATTAAGAATATTGAAAAGTCTAATTAAGAATCAACATATGAGCTTGCAAAATATTATTAAAAATTACTCTAAAAAGGACCCGTTAATAGATATAACGAACCTAAAAAAATATAGAGTAGATTTGCCTAATGAAAAAATTTATTTTATTCATACAGATTTTGCTACTTTACCAAATGAGACACAAGATCAAATAATTTTTTTAGATGATAATGCTAAAAAATTTCTTCATAGTCAATTTTCTGTATCGTTTTCGGATACAGGAAGTAATTTTTCAGTAGACTTAAAAGATGGTTTCAAAAATTTTAATAAGATAGATATTGGGTTAGAAAGTAAAAAAAGTGTTAAAAAATGGTTGCATGAAAGAGGAATTAAATATTCTAAATGGGTTTATGTTTTACCTTGTTTTTCATATAGTCCAGTTGTAGCAATGACTTGGAAAATGGTTATTAAATATAGTGATACATTATTTAATACAGATGATTTTTTAATTTTTGATGATACAAAACAATGGTGTTTGTTTTATTCGCATACAGATACAATATATTTTGGTCAAATAAATATTTACGATTCGGAAAGTGGTTATGATACAATGGAAAGTTGGAATGAGAGAAAAAGAAAATACCCAAATTTTAAGCACCCTTTATATGGGGACTAAATAATACATTTAAAACATTACAAGAAAAAGGACTTTAATTCCTTTTAAACAAACATTTAATAATAATTTAAAATTTAAAATATCATGAGTATAATAATAAACATTCACGCACGTCAAATTTTTGATTCTAGAGGCAATCCAACAGTAGAAGTTGATGTCATTACAGAAAATGGTGTTTTAGGTAGAGCTGCAGTGCCTTCTGGAGCTTCAACAGGTGAACATGAAGCAGTAGAGTTAAGAGATGGAGGAACTGATTATATGGGAAAAGCTGTTTTAAAAGCAGTTTCAAATGTAAATGATTTAATAGCTGATGAATTGATTGGTTATTCTGTATTTGAACAAAACCTAATTGATCAAACAATGATAGATTTAGATGGTACTCCTAACAAAGCTAAGTTTGGAGCTAATGCAATTTTAGGTGTCTCTTTAGCAGTTGCGAAAGCAGCAGCAAATGAAATGAACATGCCATTGTATCGATATATTGGCGGCGTAAGTGCAAATACATTACCGGTTCCAATGATGAATATTGTTAATGGCGGTTCACATTCTGATGCGCCTATAGCATTTCAAGAATTTATGATTATGCCAGTTGGCGCAAAAAACTTTACGGAAGCTTTAAAGATGGGTTCTGAAATTTTCCATAATTTGAAATCTATCCTAAAAGAGAGAGGTTTAAGTACTGCTGTTGGTGATGAAGGTGGATTTGCACCAACTTTCTCAGGGACAGAAGATGCTTTAGATACTGTATTACAAGCTATTAAAAAAGCGGGCTATAAAGCTGGAAGTGAAATAATGTTGGCTTTAGATTGTGCAGCTTCCGAATTTTTCGTTGATGGTAAATATGATTACACAAAATTTGAAGGTAAAGGAGCTGCAATAAAAACATCAGAAGAACAAGCTGATTATTTAGCTGAACTATCACAAAAATACCCTATCATTTCTATTGAAGATGGTATGGATGAAAATGACTGGAAAGGTTGGAATTATTTAACAAAAAAAGTTGGAGATAAAGTTCAGATTGTTGGTGATGATTTATTTGTAACTAATGTAGATTTATTATCTAGAGGTATAAAAGAAAATTCGGCAAATTCAATTTTAATTAAATTAAATCAAATTGGGACTTTAACAGAAACTATTGCAGCTGTTAATATGGCTAAAAACGCTGGATATACAAGTGTTATTTCTCACAGATCTGGAGAAACAGAAGATACGACTATTGCTGATTTGGCTGTTGCATTAAATACAGGTCAAATTAAAACAGGTTCTGCTTCTAGAACAGATCGTATTGCAAAATATAATCAATTATTACGTATTGAAGAGGAATTAGGAGACTCTGCATATTTTCCACAAGAAAAAGCATTTAAGGTATCTTTATAGCGACTTTAAAATTCATGAAACCTCATAGAAATTAATTTCTATGAGGTTTTTTTATGCTTAAATTTCATTTTAAAAACTAGTAGGTTTATTTTTATAGTAAATGAAATAATTGTAATTTCGTATTATAGAAAAAGACAATAATCAAACAAATTTATAAGTATGTCAGATATAGCAATATTAGAGATTGATGGTAAGAAATTCGAGTTTCCAATAGTACGTGGAACAGAAGGTGAAGTTGCTATTGATTTAAAAAAATTAAGAGGATCAACAGGTGGAGTTATAACAATTGATCCGGGATATAAGAATACCGGCTCTTGTTCAAGTGCTATCACTTTTTTGGATGGTGAAAAAGGAATTTTACGTTACAGAGGTTACGGATTAGAGGATTTAGCTGAAAATGCAAATTTTCTTGAAGTATCTTATTTGGTTATATTTGGAGAGTTACCTACAAAAATTCAATTGGATAAATTTGCGTCAACTATAAAGTCGCATACAATGCTAAATGAAGAAATGAAAGATATTTTGGATGGTTTTCCAAAAAACGCACATCCAATGGGAATATTATCTTCATTAACTGGTGCATTAACTGCTTTTAATCCAAGATCGGTTGATGTTAATGATGAAGAAGAAATGTATCAAGCTGTTTGTAAAACAATGGCAAAGATACCTGTAATTGCAGCTTGGGCGTACAGTAAAAATGCTGGAAAACCATTGAATTATGCACATAACGATTTTGATTTTATTGATAATATTTTACAAATGTTATTCACCAATAGAAATGAACGTTATAAAGTAAACCCAATAATAACTAATGCATTAGATCAATTGTTGATTTTACATATAGATCATGAACAGAATTGTTCAACATCAACAGTGCGTATTGTAGGTTCTTCTCATGCTGGATTATTTGCGTCAATTTCGGCAGGTATTTCTGCACTTTGGGGACCATTGCATGGTGGTGCAAATCAAGCTGTTATTGAAATGTTAGAAGCTATTATTAAAGATGGAGGAGATGTTGAAAAGTATATATTAAAAGCAAAAGATAAAAATGATTCATTCCGTTTAATGGGATTTGGGCATAGAGTTTATAAAAACTTTGATCCAAGAGCACGTATCATAAAAAAAGCTGCTGATGAATTATTAAAAGAATTAAATATTAACGATCCTGTTTTAGCTGTTGCAAAACAATTAGAAGAAGTGGCTTTAAAAGATGAGTATTTTGTAGCTAGAAAATTATATCCAAATGTAGATTTTTATTCAGGAATCATATATAGAGCTTTAGGGATACCAACAGAAATGTTTACAGTAATGTTCGCAATTGGACGTTTACCTGGATGGATAGCTCAATGGCGTGAGATGCGTATGAATAATGAGCCAATTGGACGTCCGCGTCAATTATATACTGGTAAAAATGTACGTTCATTTGTGCCTGTAAATAAAAGAAAATAATCACCTTTTTATAATGTCAATTAAATCTCTTTAATTGACATTTTTTATTTAACGATATGAATAAAATTAAGATCATAAAACATCGCTCAGATGTTGGTGCAGGAACTAGAGGTTCAGATATGGGAATTGACGCTATTGAAATAGCTGCAATCAATCAAAAAAACCCTTTTTTCAGCGAATTTGAATATGAAGATGTAAATACTCAAAATGAATCGGTTTATAATAAAGTAAATAATTCATTTGCAAAACGTATTGGGAGTGTATTGAAACAGTGTCAACGTTTGGCAAATCATGTCAAAGTTAATTTGCAAGAAAAAACATTCCCTATTGTAATTTCGGGAGATCATTCTTCAGCATTAGGGTCAATAAGTGGTGTAAAAGCAGCCTATCCAAATAAAAATGTTGGTGTGGTTTGGATTGATGCTCATGCAGATATTCATTCACCGTACAGCTCTCCATCTGGGAATATTCACGGCATGCCTTTGGCAGCTGCCTTATCGGATGATAATTTAGATTTCGAAATTAATGAAGTGTCAAGAAATACTGCAGATTTATGGGAACGTATGAAAAACATTTCCATTCCAGGTGTGAAACTATTGCCTGAAAATCTAGTTTACTTTGGCGTTAGAGATACTGAAGAACCGGAAGATAAACAAATTGAAAAATTAAAAATTAAGAATTATAAAGTTGCAGAAATTCGATATCGTGGTTTAAAAACATGTGTTGATGAAGCTATTGAAAGACTCTCGGGTTGTGATGTGATTTATATTTCATTTGATGTTGATAGCATGGATTGTGATTTGATTTCATATGGTACAGGAACACCAGTTCCTAAAGGATTTGATCAATTTGAAATAATTAATATTATCAATCAATTTGTAGAAACAAAAAAAGTAGTATGTATTGAATTTGTTGAAGTAAATCCATTACTAGATTTTAAAGGAAATAAAATGGCAGAAACTGCCTTTGAAGTATTAGAAGAAATTACTAAGGTTATTAAGAAAATTAATAATTTATAGATTCTTATTATTTATAAAATCAATTCTAGTAGTAATCCAATAGCATTAATATAATATAACTAAAGATAAACGATAACAATAATGAAGAATTAATTTTTTATTAAGTTATGTCTAAAACATCAAAGGAAAATGATAACAAATACAATATTAATGATTAAACCAGCTGCGTTTCGTAGAAATGATGAAACGGCTGTGAACAATCATTTTCAAAAAGAAATAACGAAAGTAACGCCAAAAACGTTGCAAACTAAAGCTTTAAAAGAATTTGAAAGTTTTGTTGAGAAATTGGAAAAAGTAGGTATTAATGTAATTATAGTTGAAGATACTTTAAAACCTGAAACGCCAGACGCTATTTTTCCTAATAATTGGATATCTTTTCACGAAAATGGTACTGTATGTATGTATCCAATGTTTGCAGAGAATAGAAGGAAAGAACGCCGAATTGATGTTTTAGAAATTGTTGAAAAATCGGGTTTTAAAATTAATAATATTATTGATTTTACTGAAGCAGAAGATGAAGGTTTCTTTTTAGAAGGTACCGGAAGTATGGTTTTGGACAGGAAAAATAGAATTGCTTATTGCGCGTTGTCACCAAGATCCAGTGAGGAAGTATTTATTGAATTCTGTGAAGAGTTGGAGTTTACGCCAGTCGTTTTTAGAGCCAACCAAACGGTCAACGGAAAAAGAAGGGCAATTTTTCATACTAATGTAATGTTGAGTTTAGGTGATGATTTTGCAATAGTATGTTTGCAAACAATATCCGATAAGAAACAACGTAAACATCTGGCAAAAGTACTGCAAGATTCTGGTAAAGAAATCATTAATATTTCTGAAGAGCAAGTAGCCAATTTTGCAGGAAATGTATTGCAATTAAAAGGGAAAGCCGATGCTAAATTTATTGTTATGAGTGCAACTGCATATAAAAGTTTAAGTAAAGCACAGGTATCAATTATAAAGCAATATGGAAAAATTATAAAGAGCGATGTTAAAACCATTGAAGCTAACGGTGGCGGATCTGTTCGATGCATGATTGCTGAGATATTTCCAAATAAATAGAATAGCCTTAACAGTCTTTCAATTTCCTTCATAAAAACAATTGGTTCACTCATTTTCTATTTTTAGTATGCTTGTTTTAGGATATGTTTGAAACATAATTGCTAAAACAAACCGTATGAAATACATTTTAAAAATTCCAAACCTTACCTTGAAAAATGGGAGTTGAAAAGCAGAATATATTCAAACGAATTGGCAATCTATTACGTAAAAAGAAATCTTGTAATGTTCCTAACGATAAATCACAAACTCAGATAAGCGATAAAGAAGCCAAATAAGATAGCCATTAATTTTTTAAAATTAAAGGTATGGTTGTCCGAACTTTCAAATAATATAATGGTAGAAATATGTAAAAATATACCAATAATTATTGCCGTGATTTCAGTGAAGTATGTGGTAAAAAATGAAATTTTATCACACAAAAGATAGCCTAATGGGCTCATTAAAGCAAAGAAGCCAATTAAACTAAAAACAATTGTTTTTGACAAAGTTGATTGGAGTAAAAAAGTCGTCAACACAATAGCAATTGGTACTTTATGAATGACAATTGCCCATAAAAGAACATGGTTATTATCTGTATTTCCTAAAGGGATTCCTTCAAAAAAAGAATGTAAGCTCAAACTTATAAAAAGCAGCCAAGGAATTTTTTTAATTTTCCCGTGCAAGTGAATATGTCCATGTTCTACCCCTTTAGAGAAATTTTCTAAAACCGATTGAATTAAAATACCTAAAAGGATATACAGTCCAATTTTTTCGTTTTTTGCTTCAAAAACTTCGGGTAATAAATGTAGAATTGTTATAGATAATAAATAAGCACCACTAAAAGCGAGGAGTAATTGCATAAACAATTTTCCAGGTTTTGATAAAAGCACAATGGCTGTTCCAAGAAAAACCGATAAAATTAAAACACTATAAGTCATTGTTATATACTTACAATTAATATTAAACGTTTTGAGTTATTCTCATCAAACTCTTGAAGATTATAGTCGCCAAAAATATGATTTAATTTCAAACCAGCTTTAAAAATATAATTTTTAATAGTTTCTAATGTTAAACATTGCACTTTTTCAGTGTAATGAAACTCTTGATTGTCTGCTTTAAAACGAATGTTTTTTGTAATTTTCCCATCAATAACTTCTCTTGTAATGTGGAAAGAAATATCTTCTTTAACAATAGTTTCTTTTGCGACTAAATTTTTAGTAACTACCTCTATATTCATAAAATCAATGACAGCAACGCCTTTCTTTTTAAGCCCTTTTTTAATATTTTTAAGAACTTTTATATTTGTTTTATCATCATCAAAATATCCAAAACTGGTAAATAAATTAAA